>JAZFSL010000323.1:0-5576 GCA_036446135.1 Rhodospirillales bacterium
GCTGCCGCCGACTACAAGGGCAGAAAGAAAGCCAAGGTTTCCATCGTTGGCCATACCGATACGGTCGGCGAAAATGACTACAATATGACCCTTTCGGACAAACGTGCGGACGCCGTCACCATGCAACTAGTGGACATGGGTGTGTCTGGAAAGAAACTTAAAAAAGACCGCCAAGGTGAAACATCACCGGCGATGGCGACGGGTGACAATAAGGACGAGCCCAAAAATCGGCGCGTTAGTATTACTATCGGTAACTAAAGAGGGAAATCCCGCCTCCGCAATTGCTGAACAGGTCCTTGTGGAGTAACAAATCCATGGTTGATGGGCCGTGTACGGAAGTTTTTTGTACACGGCCCACCATGGTTACTGAGAGGGCGCCCCGAAAGCGCATTACTGCGCCCTCCCCTGTTCCTGTTCATCCAGAAAGATCAATAACTTGGGCCAATCCTTGCTCGGCATATCGAAAGACATGGCGATGGGGCTTTCTTCCTGAATACGCTCGACGATGCCGGTAATCTCGATATGCCGAACCTTGTCCCCGACCGGCGCACGGACGGTAAATGCCCCCGTAGTGCCCTGGGGCGGCGGATTTTGCCAGCCGTCAATCAAAATACCGGTGGCCGAGACGTTGAGGACCTCGCAAACCACACCCGCCACCACCGCATCGACGGCGGAAAGGCTGTAGCGTTTATGTGCCCGTTGATACACACCCATGGCTGAAAGCCTTATTCTTAACTAACCTTATTGTACCTAAAGTATAAATTCTGACATACAACGATATAGCACTGACACATTCTAGATGTATTAATGGATTAGGTTATCCGCTTAAATATGCTCGTAGGGATAAGCGACCAAACCAAAACGACAGTAAAACTAGGACGTTGCTATGGCAGTCAATATGAACATGAACATCCTGGTCGTCGATGATTACAACACGATGCTCCGGATTCTCAAAAACCTCTTGAAACAACTGGGGTTCCATAATGTTAAGGATGCACTGGACGGCACCCAGGCGTTGAGCATGCTGAACTCCGAAAAGTTCGATTTCATTATTTCGGACTGGAACATGGAACCGATGACGGGAATCGAGTTGCTTCGGGAAGTTCGTAAATCCGACAAGTTAAAGCACATCCCCTTCATCATGATCACGGCGGAAAGCAAAACCGAAAAAGTTATTACGGCCAAGCAGGCAGGCGTATCAAACTATATCGTCAAGCCTTTCAACGCCGAGACCCTGAAAGGAAAAATGGCCTCTGTCCTTGGGGCATTCTGATGGATAAACGGCCAAGGCTGTTCACTGCGGAAAGACGCAACGCTGAAATTACCGGGGCATCCATAGGAGCATCGAACGAAGGCCTGATGGATGCCTTTCGCGACCTTTCAGCCTACGTCCAGGACGAAGGCGAAGGCATTTCCCAGGCCAACATTGACGCCTTGTTCGATTGAGGGTCTGTTAGCTCCAGGTTTTGTTTCCAGGAGTCATGAAAATGCCCGTCCCGCAACTCAGTATTATCCCGCTCTACGCCGCGCTTCTTGCCGTGCTTTACCTTTCCATGACCTACGCCGTCATCAGAAACCGCTACCGCCTGGAACTTAGCCTTGGCGACGGCGGCGATCTACGAATGAACAGGCTTATCCGGGGACACGGAAATTTTGCCGAATACGCACCCCTGTCCCTGTTGTTACTGGGCTTCGCCGAAATCGCCGGATCCGGGGCGGTGATGATCCACTTGGGCGGCGGATTGCTGCTTTGCGGACGATTGTTTCATGCCCATGCCATGATGCTGACAGAAAAGAGCCTGCTAGTGCGCCGCTACGGTATGATTATGACCCTGGCCTCTATCGTCATCGGCATCATCTCGTGCCTGGGCCTGTCGATAAGCCTGTAAATGGGTGCCTGAACGCTTGCACCGGCGTCCCCTTTGGCCTTAAACAATAGTCAAAATACTGATTAAAAAAGCCCTAACGGAGGATATCCCCATGGACGCCAAGGTTTTTGACAAATCCCGCCTGCCCAGCCGGCACGTGACCGAAGGACCGGAACACGCCCCGCATCGCTCGTTTTTGTACGCCATGGGGCTGACGGATGAAGAAATACACCGCCCCTTTGTCGGCGTCGTCACGTCCTGGAACGAAACCGCGCCGTGTAACATCACCCTGATGCGGCAATCCGCCGTCGCCAAGGAAGGTGTTCAGGCCGCCGGCGGCACGCCCCGAGAATTTACCACCATCACCGTCACCGACGGCATCGCCATGGGCCACCAGGGCATGAAATCATCGCTCGCCAGCCGTGATTTGATCGCGGATTCGGCAGAATTAACCATGCGCGGTCATTCCTATGACGCCATGGTCGGCATTGCAGGATGCGACAAGTCCCTGCCCGGCCTGATGATGGTTATGGTGCGCTTGAACGTACCGAGCGTGTTCATGTACGGCGGTTCCATCCTGCCGGGGCGTTTCAAGGACAAAGACGTCACCGTGGTCGATGTCTATGAAGCCGTAGGCGAACACATGGCGGGGAAAATGACCGACGAGGACCTGCACGAACTGGAATGCGTTGCTTGTCCGTCCGGCGGTTCCTGTGGCGGCCAGTTTACGGCCAACACCATGGCCTGTGTGTCGGAAGCCATCGGCCTGGCGCTGCCCGGTTCCGCCGGAACCCCGGCGATGTATGAGACCCGCGACGAATATGCTCGCGCGTCGGGCGAAGCCGTGATGGCGTGCCTGGCCAATGGTATCCGGCCGCGCGATATCGTCACCCGCGAGGCATTGGAAAACGCTGCCGTCGTCGTCGCCGCCACCGGCGGTTCGACCAACGCCGGGCTGCACCTGCCGGCCATCGCCAACGAAGCGGGCATCGATTTTGATTTGATGGATGTCTGCGAGATTTTCAAGAAAACGCCCTACATCGCCGATCTCAAACCGGCCGGAAAATACGTCGCCAAAGACATGCACGAAGCCGGTGGCATGCCGATTCTGATGCGGACCCTGTTCGACGCCGGCTATATCCACGGCGACTGCATGACCGTCACCGGCAAGACCATTGCCGAAAATCTGGAAGGTGTGGTTTTCAACGAAGACCAGAAAGTCATCTATCCGGCGAGCCACCCCATCACGCCGACCGGCGGCGTTGTCGGGCTGCGGGGAAACCTGGCCGAAGACGGCGCCATTGTTAAAGTCGCGGGCATGAAGGTCTTGCAGCATACCGGCCCGGCCCGTGTTTTCGAATGCGAAGAAGATTGCTTCGAAGCCGTCCTTAACAAGGATTACAAGGAAGGTGACGTGCTCGTCATCCGTAACGAAGGCCCGAAAGGCGGCCCCGGTATGCGCGAAATGCTGTCGACCACGGCGGCGCTCTATGGCCAAGGCATGGGCGAAAAAGTGGCGCTCATCACTGACGGGCGTTTTTCAGGTGCGACGCGCGGCTTTTGCGTCGGTCACGTCAACCCCGAAGCCGCGACCGGCGGCGCCATCGGGCTGCTACAAGAAGGTGATATGATCACCATCGACGCCGAAGCCGGCACCATCGACGTGGCATTGACGGACGACGAGCTGGCGGCCCGCAAAAAAGACTGGAAACCGCATCAAAACGATTACCAGTCGGGCGCGCTTTGGCGCTATGCTCAAACCGTAGGCGAAGCGCGCTTCGGCGCCATCACGCATCCGGGCGCGGCTAAGGAAAAGCACATCTACACCGATATCTAAATAAGCCACCTAGAGGGACGATGAACCAGCCCAGCGATCCCAGCGAAGGTCGAAAGTTCAAACGCAAGTCCACCATGTTGGGCGCCCGGCTTATTCTCGGTGACAATGTCTACGACAGCGAAATCGTCAATATTTCCTTTGGTGGCGCACAAGTGCGCGTCGAGGGTACCCTGAACAGCGAAGACATGGTCATTCTTGAAATCAAGCCTTTCGAGTCTTTTGAAACGGAATTAAAATGGTCCGACGGCAAGGGTGTCGGCATCAAATTCAAGGACGACCCGGAAAAGGTGGCGGAACCGGTGATGGCCATCGCCACCTATGTCTAACCTGAACCTGGATTTTGTTCGCGGCCTGTATCCGGCCAAGTGTTGGGACTGGGCATTTTTCGAAAACGCTGGCGGGTCGTACGTGCCCGAAAGCGTGATTGCCCGCGTCACCAATTATATGCGCGAATCCCAGGTCCAGCCGGGCGCGTCTTTCGAAGCCTCGGCCAAGGCGGCCGGGCGCATCGCCGATGGCCAGCGCTTGATGGCGGAATTTATCGGGGCTGACACCGACGAAGTCATCATCGGCCCATCGACGACGTCCAATATTTTTGTTCTGTCCAAGGCGTTCCAGGAATTTCTCGACCCCGGCGACGAGGTCATCGTCACCAACCTCGATCACGAAGCCAACATCGGCGCTTGGCGCAGGCTCGAACAACATGGGATTAGCGTCAAGGAATGGCGGCTCGATCCTGAAACCGAACGCCTGCAGCCGGAAACGCTGGACGCATTGTTATCCGATAAAACACGGATCGTCTGTTTCAGTCATTGTTCGAATATTCTGGGTGGCATCAACGACGCCAAAGCGATAACCCGCAAAGTCCATGATGCGGGGGCGCTTGTCTGCATAGACGGCGTCGCCTATGCGCCGCACCGGGCCATTGACGTCAAGGACCTGGACGTCGATTTCTACGTCCTCAGCCTGTATAAGGTCTTTGGCCCGCATGTGTCGCTGCTCTATGCCAAACGCCAGCACCTGCAAAGCCTGCCCGGCCAAAACCATTATTTCCTCGATGACCAGATCCCGTTGAAGCTCAACCCCGGCGGGCCGAGCCACGAATTTACCTCGGCGCTTGTTGGTATTGCGGACTATTTCGAGGCCCTGGCGGCGCATCATCTGAGCGAGCCTGCGAATACCTTTAAAGCCCGGGCAGACGCGGTGTTCGAACTGATATCAACGCATGAAGATAAACTGGCGGTGCGCTTCAACGATTTCCTGACATCAAAGACGCAAGTGCGATTATTGGGCTCCGGCGGTGCACGCACACCGACCTTTTCGTTTACCGTCAACGGCCGCTTGTCTTCGGAAATCCCGCCCTTGCTGGAAGCCTCCAACATCGCCATCGGCTGCGGGCGGTTTTACGCTAACCGGTTGGTCGACGTCTTGGGCGTCAAAAACCCCGAAGACGGCGTCTTGCGCGTCTCCTTTGCGCATTACAATACGATGGACGAGGTCGAGCGTTTGATTACGGCGCTGGATGGGGTGCTTTAGGTCTTCTTTTCCTGCCAATAAGCAAAAAGCTCCTTCCGCTCGGCCATAAACGAGGCGGCGATCCCGGCGATGAGCGCCCAGAACGCCGACGTAATGCCGAAAACGGAAAACGGCGTCGCCGCCACGGCCAGCGCTGCCAGCGCGCCAAACCGGAGCTTGCCGCCGAATGCCACCTCAAAAGCACTTTGCAATGACGACAGAATGGCCAGCCCGGCCAAAGTAACGACAAAGGTCCGCGGCAGCACCGCAATGAGCGATGTCAGCGTTCCCGCGCCAAGGGCTACGATAATCGTCAGGGAGGCGGCGATGACACAGGCCCAGTACCGCCCTTCCTT
>JAZFSL010000324.1:0-4216 GCA_036446135.1 Rhodospirillales bacterium
CCTCGCTGCTCAAAATCCTTAAACCATCGAGAATTCCCTGGCCGTTGAGGTGGTGAAGCGTCGACGTGACCCGGTGATGGGTCCGGTACAGCAGCTCGGCGCCGAAATTAGTCGATGACAGAATAGCCCTCGGTTTGTCCGACCAGGGTGGCTGATTAAGAAACGCTGCCACGGTCTGCAGGGGGCAAGTCTTCTTTTTCTTTCCCTCTTCCGACGAAGCCTGCTTTTCCTGTCCCTGGGCGTAAACGCCGGCGGCGCCGATGCTCAAGGGGCCAACGGCCAACAGGACGAGCACGGGAACCTTGATCGCTAATCGCTGGGGAAACCGGAAGCCCCCGTCGATGGCCGCATCGACCCGCACCAGCAAATCGGCCAGTACAATGCTCATAAACAACCCGGCATAAAGCGTCCATCTGATCCAGCTAACGGCAACCGCGCCATAGAATAGCGCCAGCACCGCCAACAAGCCCCACATCCATACTGATTTTCCGCGCCCAATCGTTTTCAGCCGCCACACCAGCCAAGGCGCACCGATCGCCCCGGCGCCCAGATACAGTAGAACATGCGAAACATCCCTCAGGGGTGAATATTCCGAGACCTTGTAATAGATCGCCTGAAGTTCCAGGTCGGCGTCAATCATCAACGGATTGCCGAACACCTTCGGATAGAGCACCCCCATCACCGACAAAGTGATGCCGGCCCCCAAGGCAGCTAAGGCGAGCCGTCCCGGCCACTGGCGCACTGACTTGGCGGCGCGGACCCCGGTCCAGAAAAGCAAAATCAATCCTCCGAGGCTCAGATGCACGATGGAAATACGGTCATACCCGACTTCGAAAAACCCACCGGGGCCACGGTCAGCCACCAAGGCCAGGAAAAGCCCCCCGGTTAGGCCCATCGCCAAACGATGGGATGCTGCCAGTGTTTCCGGGGCCGTTTCATCGCCCTCCACCACCCAGCGAAGGCCGACCATTCCGATACAAAGGACAGCGAGGATTTGCGATTCCACCCCCACCCAGTAACCAAAGGCCAGCACAATGCCGGCCGCCAAGGCAGAACGTTCAGGATTTCCCGCATCCCTCAACGCCCGAACAGTGAAACCGAAAGCGATAATCGCGATCAGTCCCAGAAGAAGATGATGATCGGCCGTACCGATCATGGCGTAGCCTAATACGCCTAACTGCAAGACCGTAAAGGCGCCGGCCAGCAATCCGCCTGTGCGCCCGACCAACGGCGCCGCCGCCCACGCCATGACCAGCGCCACCAGGACATGCAACAGCGGACTGATGAATACACCCGACCAGAAAACGGCTTTCGCCATACCCAACATCGGCATCATCGGCAGGGCAATGGCAATTATCAGAACATCAAAAGGTCGCGTCCAGTGCAGCGCCCCGCCATCAGGCCAATTGGCCCGAGGGAGGGAATTATCAAACCAGGCACCGGTTTCCAATAGGCGCAAGACCCGCAGCAGGCGGGCGTAGCTGTCCGTATCGGCGAGATTGCCGTGCTGAAATACGGTGTCTCCGAACAGCCACCACGCGCCATGAATACCAAGAACAAACCCGGCCACCGCCACCGCCGGCCAGAACCCCGGTTTTGAAGACGCCTCTGCGTCGTTCATCATTGCTCCTATTTTACCATGAAACTGCCTTGATCTCGCCTTGGCGCGGTTTTAAACCCTTCTCCATCCTAAAGAAAACGCCATCACAGCCCTAATAGGCCGAAAAAATTCAACAATTTCTTAAGGGTCAGACATATAGGCTTGATTCAATTGAGAAAATCTGAAAATTTATTAGCGGGAGAATTCCGCATGCTCTTGAAGGGACTGCTTAGCGCAGCAGCACTCGCTGTCAGCGTTATCGTTTCCGCCGGTGTCGTACTCGATTCTGCGGACGGCGTCGCTGTCGATGACGGCACCCTGGCCATGGCCCCCTTTTCGCTCGGCAACCCGGTATCCGCCTCCACCGGCCTAACGGTCAGCGGCCCCGGCGATCCCATGGATGTCGATGGCGATATCCAAACCACCCCCCCGGTGTTTCAGGTGTCCCTGCCCGTCGGCCAAGGCGACACGCTGGCCGGGATGCTGACAGGGGCCGGGGTAGACACCCAAGACGCACAGGCGGCGGTTTCCGCCCTGATCAAGGTATTCAATCCTCGCCGCATCCGCCGCGGCCAGAAAATCATCGTCCGTTTCCGCGCCCCGGCCCCAGGCAGCTCGGAAGCCACCGCGCCCGAGGCGGGGAAATTTATCGGCTTATCCATCGAGCCCGACTACAACACCCAGTTGTTAGTAGGGCGGACGGACACAGGTTTCAAAGCCTCGAAAACGGAAAAACAGCTAATCGGCCGACCGGCCCGCGCCGAAGGAACGATCAAATCCAGCCTTTATGTTTCAGGTCGCAAGGCGGGCATCCCCAACCGGGTTCTGGTCGAACTGATCCGGGCATATTCCTGGGACGTCGATTTCCAGCGCGATATCCGCCAAGGCGACAAATTTGAAGTCATGTACGACCGGGTATTTGACGAACAGGGCGAGCAAGTCCATTCCGGTAACATCCGCTTCGCCGCCCTGACCCTGTCGGGCCGGCGCCACCCGATCTATCTGTTCACCACGCCGGACGGAGACAGCGACTATTTCGATGACAAGGGGCAAAGTACCAGGAAGGCCCTGATGCGCACGCCCATCGACGGGGCGCGGCTGTCATCCGGTTTCGGTTCTCGCCGCCATCCGATTTTGGGCTATAATAAAATGCACCGGGGCGTCGATTTCGCGGCCTCTCGCGGCACCCCCATCTACGCCGCCGGCAACGGCATCGTGGTGAAATCCGGCCGCAACGGGGCCTATGGCAATTACGTCAAGATCCGCCACAACAGCCGTTACGACACCTCCTATGCCCACATGAAGGCGATTAACCGCTCGGCCCGCAAAGGCAAGCGGGTGAAGCAGGGCCAGATCATCGGCTATGTCGGCACCACCGGGCGTTCCACCGGCCCGCACCTGCACTATGAAATTCTGATGAGCGGACGACGGACCAATCCGCTGAAGATAAAAATGCCGTCGGGCCGGAAATTGAAAGGCGACCTGCTGGAAGATTTTCAAGTGTCGCGCTCGGTCATCGACAGCCAATACGCCGCCCTGCCGCCTAACGCCGAGGTGGCGGAGAAATAGGGGGCTTAGGCCGCTTCCGCCTTGATGCCGTTGATGGTCAGGCCGTCTTTGCCGGCGGACACCTTGATCTCTTCGCCGTCGATGATCTTGCCTTCCAGAATAAGCCCCGCCAGCGGGTTCTGTAAGGCGCGCTGGATGACGCGCTTTAAGGGCCTTGCCCCGTAGACCGGATCATACCCCTGATCGGCCAGCCATGCCTTGGCAGCCGCATCGAGGCCCAGCGTCAGCCGCCGCTCGGCCAGCAGGTCATGCAAGTGGCCCAGTTGAATGTCGATGATGGCGTCCATGTGCTCGCGGAACAGGCGGTGGAACAGAATAATTTCATCCAAGCGGTTGAGAAATTCGGGCCGGAAAGCACCCTTGACCACTTCCATCACCTGCTCGCGGACTTCGGCTGAATCGTGACCTTCATCCTGGCTGCCCAAAACATCGCCGCCAAGGTTGGAGGTCATAATGATTAGCGTGTTGCGGAAATCCACCGTGCGTCCCTGGCCGTCGGTCAAGCGGCCGTCGTCAAGCACCTGCAGCAATACATTTAAGACATCCGGATGCGCCTTTTCGATTTCGTCAAACAGCACCACTTGATAGGGGCGCCTGCGGACCGCTTCGGTCAGCGCACCACCCTCGTCATAACCGACATAGCCCGGCGGTGCGCCGATGAGGCGTGCGACGGCATGCTTTTCCATGTATTCGGACATATCGACGCGGATCATCGCCGCCTCGTCATCAAACAGAAATTCCGCCAGCGCCTTGGCTAGTTCCGTCTTGCCAACGCCGGTGGGGCCAAGGAAAACAAACGATCCGATGGGCCGCGTCGCATCCTGCAGCCCGGCCCGGGCGCGCCTGACGGCGTCCGACACCGCAGACAAGGCTTCTTCCTGACCGATAACGCGGGCGCGCAGACCGTCTTCCATGTGCAACAGTTTCTCGCGCTCGCCTTCCAGCATCTTGTCGACGGGAACGCCGGTCCAGCGCGAGACAATCCCGGCCACGTGTTCGGACGTAACGGCCTCTTCCACCATCAGGTCTTCGGCGTCGTGATTGGTG
>JAZFSL010000325.1:0-3102 GCA_036446135.1 Rhodospirillales bacterium
ATAACCCGGGCAATTTGCCCGGCAGGCGCCTGCAGCACACCGGCCACTCGGGTAGCCGGGGTTTTGAGCATACCAACGATTTTCACTCTCAATTCGTCCATGGACGGCAGGCTCGCCAACGCTTTCACGGCAGCAATATCAAGTTGCTCGTCGCCTAGGGCGCCGCCCAAAACGATGAGTTTCTCATTGTCCTTGGAAAAATTAACAGCCACCTTCGCCGCTGCCACCGGATCTTCCGAATAGGCAATTGCCGTCGGACCGGTAAACATTTCGTTCAGGGGCTGATATTTCGTTCCATCGAGAGCGCGACGCGTGAGCCGATTTTTTGTCACTTTGAAGCTGGCGCCCGCTTCGCGCATCCTGTCACGAAGGTCTCCCATTTCCGCCACCGTCAACCCAGAATAATGGGTAACAACGATGATTGTGGATTCCTCGAACGTCTGATGCATCGAAGCGACCAGATCTTCTTTTTCTGCTCGGTCCACTGATCGTCTCCAGTTCGTAACGGTCCGCCCAATGAAGGACAAACCGCCGTTGCACAAAAATCCTATGGTAAAAGCCAAATGGCTGTTCCCAAAGGATCGACAAGCCTGTCCAGTGCAACAGTTCAAACCGTCTGCAACCGCTTTCGCGGTCGAAAACAGAACCTAACACCGTCTCGGCAGGCGGAAAATTTCCTTTAACCACCCCTAAGGGTGGTGCCTGCTGTCTCGGACAGGTCGGGAACAGTTATCTCCTGCTTCCCTATCCCCCAGGGCCAAAGCCTGGTCCTTGAGGAAATTCCTTAAACATTCCCCGGTCAATGCCGGGAAAAAACTCTAACTCCTCATCCGGATACCTTGGCCAGGTCCAATTTGACGCCGGGGCCCATGGTCGAACTCATGCTGCATCGCTGCATATACGTTCCCTTAACACCGGTCGGCTTGGCCTTGATAATGGCATTGATGAAGGCGGCGGCGTTTTCAGATAATTGATCCTGGGAAAAGCTGGTCTTGCCGATCCCGGCATGAATAATCCCTTCTTTTTCCACCCGGAACTCTATCTGGCCGGCCTTCGCAGCATTGATGGCTTCAGTAACATTGGGTGTAACCGTGCCAAGCTTCGGGTTCGGCATCAGGCCTTTCGGACCTAAAACCTTACCCAGTCTTCCGACCACCGCCATCATGTCAGGCGTGGCGATACAACGGTCAAAATCGGTTTCACCATTTTGAATTTTTTCAGCCAAATCTTCGGCTCCGATCATGTCCGCGCCGGCGGCTTTTGCTTCCTCAGCCTTGTCACCCCTGGCAAAAACCGCAACCCTCAACGCCTTGCCCGTTCCATGCGGCAGGGTCACGGTGCCACGAACCATCTGATCCGCATGTTTAGGATCGACGCCAAGATTGAGGGCAATTTCCACCGTTTCGTCGAATTTAGCGGCAGAATCCTTGATGATTTTCACCGCTTCAGAAACACCGTAAGTATTTTCGCGGTTGAAGGATTCATATGCCTTATTCAGGCGTTTTCCGTATTTTGACATGCCCTACTCCTGAACCTCGATGCCCATAGACCGAGCCGAACCGGCAATCATACGGCTAGCGGCGTCCAGGTCGGTGGTGTTTAGGTCGACCATTTTTTTCTCGGCGATTTCACGAACCTGTTTCATAGTCACAATACCGACAATATCCCGCCCCGGTTCAGTGGAGGCCTTGGGCAGCTTGGCGGCTTTTTTAAGAAAATAACTGGCCGGTGGCGTCTTGGTGATAAAACTGAAGGTGCGATCCTGATATACGGAAATAACACACGGTATAGGCATGCCCGGTTCGACGTTCTGGGTTTCCGCATTAAACGCCTTGCAGAACTCCATGATGTTCAATCCTGCCTGACCCAAGGCTGGGCCAATGGGAGGTGACGGATTGGCCTGACCGGCAGGCACCTGCAGCTTGATGTATCCTGTTATTTGTTTTGCCATTTCATATCCTCAGGTCTTGTTGTTTCGAGTAGCGTGGTACGGCCATGGCTGGCCTCCCACACAGATTAAAAATTAAAGCTTCGCGACTTGGGCGTATTCCAGTTCCACCGGCGTCGCACGGCCAAAGATAGAGACCGCAACTTTAAGGCGGGCCCGTTCTTCGTCCACTTCTTCGACCATTCCGTTAAACGAATTAAACGGACCATCGCACACCTTGACTTGCTCTCCGACTTCGAAAACAACAGAGGGTTTCGGCCGATCGATGCCTTCTTGCACCTGGTGCATGATGCGCTCGGCTTCTTTGTCGGAAATTGCAGTCGGGCGCCCCTGACCGCCCAGAAAATCGGTAACCTTTGGCGTGTTCTTTACCAAGTGCCACGATTCGTCCGTCATTTCCATCTGCGCCAAAATATAGCCAGGGAAAAATTTACGCTCCTTCTTGGTTTTGGCACCGCGGCGCATCTCGACCACTTCTTCCAGGGGCACAAGAATCTGTTTTATTTCGTCTTCCATGCCATTTTGCCTGGCCTGCTCCTCAATCGACTGGGCAACCTTCCTCTCGAACCCGGAATAGACATGGATTACATACCAACGCATTGCCATCTGGTCAGCCTCCGAATCCGAAAATTGTTTTGACGCCTAACTGCAGCAACTGATCGACAATCAGAAAGAAAATGGACGCCAAAATGACGAATAGAAACACCATCGTCGTTGAGATGCCGGTTTCTTTTCGGGACGGCCACGTAACCTTGGAGGCTTCCTGGCGCACTTCCTGAATAAACTGAGCTGGTGAGATTTTCGCCATTGCGTCTGTCCAAAAACCAATCTTATTTTCCTGAAAACCGTAACCGAGCTTTTAGTATGTCTACTAAGTTGGCAGGGGCAGAAGGATTTGAACCCTCGACCTGCGGTTTTGGAGACCGCCGCTCTACCAACTGAGCTATACCCCTATCTCGCGATTTTCGAGGTCTCTTTGTTGTTTTCCAATCGTCTTTAAACAAAGACGTACTACTAAAGGATAACCAACGGCCCCTAATTCGGGGGCCGCATGGCTTGTTCCTATTCTATGACCTTGGCGACGACGCCGGCGCCGACGGTGCGGCCACCTTCGCGAATAGCGAAGCGAAGGCCTTCTTCCATGGCGATCGGCG
>JAZFSL010000326.1:0-12050 GCA_036446135.1 Rhodospirillales bacterium
GGTAGGCATCGGCTGACCCCTGGGGGTTGCCGGTCTTGGCCAGCAGTTTTGCTTGTTGAAACCGGGCGAGAAGCGGATACCCGGCCTTGCCGTCGTCGGCGATGCCTTGAAATGCCTTGAAGGCAGCGTCGGGTTCCTTGGACGGGTCAATCTTCATGGCCTGGGAAAAACGGGCGGTGGCGGCTTGGCGGCTTGAAATGTCGTAGGCTTGCCAACCTTTGAAACCGGCGACGCCAAGTATCAACAACGCCGCCAGGGCGACGGCGTACTTGCCGTAATTCTGCCACAACTGATGCGCTTGGTCTTGGCGAAGGTCCTCATCGACTTCCTGGATGAAAAGGTCTTCTTCCGTTTTTTCAGGTATCTTGGCCACGCGGTATCTCCGAATCAATTCAGCCGGCCTGATAATGCAGTTCTGGGCCGACCGGGAAAGGGCTAAAGTAGGCTTCTTGGGGGTTTAAGGCAATTCCACTAAGGTGTTTTTCCTCTAGCCGAACCATTTAATCGAGCAGCCCATGGAAGCGGTCTGATCTTCGGGGCCTTTTGCCGTTTTTGCCACCTGTCTCATGGCTTCAAACAGTTCCCGTCTGGCGCCCTCGGGCGCGGCTTGCTTGCCGGATGCATCAAGCCGTCCGCGGTATTGCAATTCCAGCGCGGCGTTAAAACCAAAGAAATCCGGCGTGCACACGGCATCGTAGGCGCGCGCTACGGCTTGTGTTTCGTCGATGACATAAGGGAAAGGGAAGGCGTTTTCCCGGGCCACGACGCCCATGTTGACGAACGAGTCCTCGGCGTATTCTTGCGGGTCGTTGGACATAATGGCGATAACGCCGATGCCCAGGTCCTGTAAGGCCAAGGTATCGCGCACCAGCCGGTCCAGAATCGCCTTCACATAGGGACAATGGTTGCAGAGGAACATGACCAGGGTCCCATTGGGCCCTTGAATATCGGCCAGGGTATAAGTCTTGCCGTCAGTGCTCCGAAGGCTGAAATCGGGGGCTTTCCAGCCGAAATCGCAGATCGGCGTTTGCGTTGAGACCATGGCGCTGACTTTCTAAAACATTAAAATTCCGGGGTTTTGATACCCGAAGCGGGGCCGCCAATCAACCGTGCCCTGATCTGCTTCAAAAAGGCCGCCAATCAAGGGCAGCCGGTGGCGCAACACCATTTGGCTTTCATGTACGCGGAAGGCTGGACCGGGGCCTTCGATGCGGTTAAGGCGTTTCAGTGGTTTACGTTGGCGCTAAGACAGCCGGACTGGGTCAGGGCGTATGATGCAAAACTTGATTCCAGGCAGGCGCGCGACCGGTTGATTACCAAAATGAGCGGCTACCAGATCAAACGCGGCGAAGACGCGGCAAAGGTATGGCTGGCTAGGCGCTAGGGGCTATTGACGAGCCTTTTTCTGTGTCGCACATTCCCCTTATGAGCACACACTTGAAGGCAGTTTCTTTTGATCTTTGGGATACCCTGGTTGATGACGATTCGGACGAGCCGAAGCGCAAGGCCCAGGGATTGCGTCCCAAACCGGATGAGCGCCGCCATCTTCTCTGGCAGGCCCTGGACCGTCATGCGCCGATTGGCTTGGAACAGGTCAGTGCCGCCTTTGACGCCGCCGACGCAGCCTTCAACTTAGCCTGGAAAGGGGATTCCATCACCTTGCCGGTAGCCGAGAGGGTCTGCGTTGCCTTGAAAGAGCTGGGCCGCGATCTGCCACCAGATGATCTGCGCCAACTGGCCGCCGATCTGGGTCGTATGGAGGTTGATATCCCCCCCGATCCCATCCCCGGCGTAGAAGACGCGCTTCGGGAACTTTTCGGGCGCTTCAAAATTTGCATCGCATCGGACGCCATCGTTACGCCGGGCGATGGCCTGCGTGAAATTCTCGAAGGTCATGGGCTAAAACAATATTTTTCCGGCTTCGCTTTTTCCGACGAAGTCGGCCATTCCAAACCGCACCCTGACATGTTTAATTCAGCAGCACAGCAGTTGGGTGTCGAGCTATCGGAAATAGTCCATATCGGTGATCGTGACCACAACGATGTCAAAGGGCCGCAGGCGCTTGGTATGAAGGCCATTTTGTTTACGGCAACTCGCGACAATGACAGAGACACGACCACCGCCGATGCCATTTGTGAGCGCTTTGCGGACTTGCCGGGCATTATCGACAGCCTTTCGGGCTGAGGGGGGAAATGAGTATATCGCCGAAATTCCTGATTGTAGATGGCTACAAGAAATCGGCCCGCGATCAATTGGCCGACGGCGGCGCCATGATCGCCGGTGATCTTTACGCGGTAATGTTGAAGGAAATATCGCCGGGCGCGCAATGCGATATTATTTATCCGTCGGACCCGGACCCCGGTCTGCCGGCGGGAACAGCACTATCTGCCTATGACGGCATCGCCTGGACCGGATGCAGCCTGACGGTGTTTCACGATACGCCCGAGGTCCGGGGCCAGATCGATTTCGCCCACGCCTGCTTCGAAACCGGTGTGCCTGCCTTCGGCAGTTGCTGGGCGGCACAGATCGCCGTCGTCGCCGCCGGGGGCGCCTGCGCGGAAAACCCCAAGGGCCGCGAGATGGGCATCGCCCGTAAAATCCAGCTAAGCCCCGAAGGCCGCCAACATCCTTTGTACGAAGGCAAAGCGGACGTGTTTGACGCCTTCATCAGCCATGATGACGTGATTACGGAAATGCCCGCTGGCGCGGTGCGGCTGTCGGGCAACGCCTTTTCCCATGTCCAGTCCGTATCGGTGGATTATCAGGGCGGCAAGTTCTGGGGCCTGCAATATCACCCGGAATATGACCTGCATGAAATGGCGCGCCTGACCTGGTGCCGGATTGAAAAGCTGACGCGGCTGGGCTTTTTCGACAATGCCGAGGCGGCGGAGGAACACGTGGCCCAGCTGCAAGCCCTGCACGACGATCCGACCCGCAAGGACATCGCCTGGAAGCTCGGCATCGACAACGACATCATGGATGTCTCCTACCGCCGTATCGAGGTTGCCAACTGGATCAAATATCTGGTCTTGCCGGTGATGGCGGAACGGCGCTAAACCCTCACCCCAACGTCCCTTCCATCGCCGCGTCGAGCATGGCGCGCATTTCCTTAGGCCCGGCTTCGATGGGGTTGGTCGGCGCCGTCGGGTCCTTGGCCGCCATGTCGGCGATATCGGATAGCCGGTCCTCGGCGACGCCTAATTCGGCAGCAGTATGGGGCAGGTCGAACTGGTCGCGTAAATCCAGCGTCCAGCCCAGCACCGCCTCGAACGATGGGTATTCAAGGCCGATAAAGCGGGCCAGCAATTGCATCTTGTCTTTGATGGCCTTGCGATTGAAAACCATCACATAGGGCATGAAGACGGCGTTGGTCAGGCCGTGGTGGGTGTCGAAGACAGCCCCGACCGGATGGCTCAGGGAATGAATGGCGCCGAGGCCCTTTTGGAACGCCGTTGCCCCCATGGCGGCGGCGGCCATCATATGGGCGCGGGCCTCTATGTTGGTGCCGTCCTTAACAGCAGTGGGCAGCCAATCGCGGACCAGCCGCATGCCTTCGAGCGCAATGCCGTCGGCCATGGGGTGGTAGCCGTTGACGCAAAACGCTTCCAGGCAATGGGCTAGGGCATCCATGCCCGTCGCCGCCGTGATGTGAGGCGGCAGACCGGTTACTAGTTCCGGGTCGCAGATCACCAATTCGGGCAGCATCCGGGGATGGAACAGGACTTTCTTGGTTTCGGTTTCTTCGTCAATGACGACAGTGGCGCGGCCGACTTCCGACCCGGTGCCTGATGTCGTCGGTACGGCGACGACGGGGGCGATGGCGTCGAGTTCGGCGCGTTTCCAGTTATCGCCTACGTCTTCGAAATCCCACAACGGGCGTTTTTGACCGGCCATGAAGGCAATGGTCTTGGCCGCATCCATGGCGCTGCCGCCACCGAAAGCAATGACCCCGTCGTGGCCGCCTTCGTGAAAGGCGCGAAGGCCGTCTGTGATGTTGCGGCCCACGGGATTGGATTTGATATTGGAAAAGATGGTTGTCGGCAGGCCAGCGTCATTGTTGATGGTTTGTGCTTCGCCGATCATGGGCAGCTTCGCCAACCCCGGGTCGGTGATGATCAACGGTTTTGTCATACCTAAGTTCTTGCAGCACTTTGGCAACTCCTTGATGCGCCCGGCGCCGAAACGCACAGACGTCGGGTAATTCCAGTTGCCGGAAAGAATGGGAGTGTCGGTCATCTTGATCCTCAGGTTCTGGTTCTAAGGTGAAATGATTTCGGCCGCGTCAGGCTGTCGTAGCCGAGCGCGGATAGCGTGCAGCCGCGGCCCGATTGCTTGATCCCGGTCCAGGCCAGCGCCGGGTCAAGATAATCACAGCGGTTCTGGAAAAACGTGCCGGTATTGACCTGATTGCCGATGCGAAGCGCCGCCCTATCGTCCGCCGTCCAGATCGCTGCCGTCAGGCCGAAATTGCTGTCATTCATCAACCGGATGGCGTCATCGTCGCTTGCAACTTTCATGATGCCGACGACGGGGCCGAAGCTTTCTTCCGTCATCACCTTCATGGAATGATCGATATTAACCAGCACTTGCGGCGCCAGATAGGGCGAGCCGTCTCCGCCATTAGCCGGAAATTTCGACGCATCGACGAGTGCCGTGGCCCCGGCACCGACGGCGTCGTTGATTTGCCCGCGGACAAAATCGGCCGCCTCGCCCCGGACCATCGGCCCCAGTGTGGTTTCCGCCTTGGTCGGGTCGCCCAGGACGTATTTGCCAACAAGATCGGCGACACTGCCAACAAAGTCGTCAAAAATATCTTCATGGGCGTAAATGCGTTCAATCCCGCAGCACGACTGGCCGGAATTAAAAAAAGCGCCGTCGGTAAGGTTTTCGATGGCATGGGCAATGTCGGCATCGGCGCGTACATAGGCCGGGTCTTTGCCGCCCAGTTCCAGCCCGACGCCGATGAACCGGCCCCCTTGCGCCCCCAGGGCGGCAGCCTGTTCGACCATTTCACCGCCGCTGACGGATCCAGTGAAGGCGATGAAGTTGACTTCCGGCGCTTTGATAATGCGTTCCGTCGATGCGTGATTGAGATGCAGGAACTGAAAAACACCGCTCGGTATACCGGCGGCCTGGAAGGCGTCAGCAAAACGCTCGGCCACCAGCGGCGTCTGCGCCGAATGTTTCAAGATCACCGCGTTGCCGGCCATTAATGCCGGGATGATGGAATTGACCGACGTCAGATAAGGGTAATTCCAGGGCGCGATGACAACCACTACACCCAACGGTTCGCGGCGGATGAAGCGGGTCAGGTCATCTTTGGCTTCGGTCTGGATATCTTGAAGCGTATCGGGCGCGACGGCAATCATGTGCCGGGCGCGTTCTTCCAATCCGCCGATTTCAAACGGTGAATGACTGATTGGGCGGCCCATCTGCCAGGTGATTTCTTCGGCGATGGCAGTTTTCTCCGCCGCCAGATAATTGACGGCGCGAGAACAGATTTCGGCGCGCTCGGCTACCGGAACATCGCGCCATACTTCCTGCGACCGGCTGGCCGTGTTGAGGGTGTCGGCGATATCATCCTGGGACGCATAATCCCGTTCCACGTAGATGCTGCCATCCACGGGCGAGACGGTTTTTAATTTTTCAGCCATATCGGAGTGGTATGTCCGTTTATTTCTTGAGTCAATTCACCCCTTTATAGACCACGAAAGGCCCGGCGTCATACGGGATTTTCTCAATCGTGGCGGCTGAATACCCCCTTCAGGGGATGCCCCATCATCCGGGAAAAATCTTCTTCTTTCACCCGGACCAGGGTTTTGTGATCGCCACCTTCGAAATAGACATCGCCCGTGTGCGAAAGGCTGTCGTCCCTGACAACACTAAGGCCATAAGCCTTGCCGACGGGGGGGATGGCCCCCAGTTCGCAGTCCGCAAACAGGGCTTCGACCTCTTCTTCGGTTGCCAGGTCGACTTTCTCGCCGAGAAGCGATTGCAGCCAGTCAAACCGGATATGGTTCGACGCCGGCAGAACCGCCAAAAGGAAATCGCGGCCTTCCTTAATGACAACGCCCTTGGCGATGCAGTCGCCGGGCACCTGGCTGGCCTGGGCGGTTTTCAATGATGACATGGTGTATGGATGGGGCAGTGTGTCGTAGTCGATTTTATTGTCGCTCAAATATTGCTGGAGTGTTATCGCGATTGCCATGGCGCACCTCCTTCTTTACCGGGAGGCATCAAACCCCCCAGCAAAAAAGAATCCTACCTCAAATGCCGTTTCTGGTGCTTGATCTGGGTTAGTTTCAAGGCGCGCCGCTTTCGACGCCCATGTCTTTCAGCGTTTCGCCAATAGCGTCCAGCGCGCCCTCCATGACCGACTGGCCTAAATGGCCGATACAGCCGATCCTGAAACTGGGCGCTACCGTCAGCTTGCCGGGGTAGATGACGTATCCTTTCGAGCTGAGCGCATCGTAGAACACCTGAAAGTCGAAGGCCGCATCGGCGGGCATCTTAAACGTGATGATAATCGGCGCCTGTAACTCGTCGGGCAGCAGGGTTTCAAACCCCAACGCCCGCATGCCGTCGATCAGGATTTTGCCATTGAAGCTGTAACGCGTGTGACGGGCTGAAATGCCGCCTTCTGCATCGAACTGATCGAGCGCCGCATCGAAGGCAGCGATAACATGCGTCGGCGGGGTAAACCGCCACTGGCCGTTTCCTTGCATGGCTTTCCACTGGTCATAAAGATCGAGGCTGAGCGCATGGGCGTTGCCTTGGCATTTTTTCAGCGCCGATTGCCGGATCAAGGCGAAGCCCATGCCGGGCACTCCTTCAAGGCATTTGTTGGAAGATGCCATCAGGGCGTCGAATAGAATATTTTTGGCCGACAAAGGTAGCGCGCCGAAGGCGCTCATGGCGTCGATCAACAGGCTGCGGTCATTTTCCGCCGTGATCCGGGCAATGTCGGCAATGGGGTTGAGAATGCCCGATGTGGTTTCGCAATAAACGGCGAGTACGTGGGTAATGGCTGTATCGGCTTTCAGCGCCGCGTCCAGATCGCCCATGTCGGGCGGCGTATCCTCGGGGGTTTCCAACGTTTCATATTTCCGCCCGGCGTAATCGAGAATTTTGGCCATGCGGTGGCCATAGGCGCCGTTGATTAAAATCAACGCCTTGCCCTCTTTTGGGATCATGGTGCCAAGCGTCGCCTCGACGGCGAAGGTGCCGCTGCCTTGCAGGGGTACACAAACGTGCGTCGCTTCGGCGCCGGCGATTTTAAGCAATCGTTCTCGAATCCGCCTGTTGGTGTCGATAAAAGCGGTGTCCCTGGAACCCCAGTCGTGCAGCATGGCTTCCTTGGTCTTGGCAGACGTGGTCAGCGGGCCGGGGGTCAAAAGCCAGGGGTCTTTGACGGATTGGGTCATGGGGGTTGCCTTTATTAAACTTTATCGTTTGCGCCAGGCCTGGGTGCGTATGGCCAGGCCGCGGGTCAGGAAAGCGTGCAACAGGCGTGCGCCACCGGCGGTGATGACAATCATCATGCCCATGGCGGCGGCCGAGGCCTGTTCACCGGCGTCATCCATATTGAGCACCGCCACCGAGGCCAGGGCCGTGTCCGGCGAATAAAGGAACACGACGGCGGAAACCGTGGTCATGGCGTTGACGAACAGGTACATGGAAATATCCAGGATCGCCGGCACACAGACCGGCACTGTCACCCGCCAGAAAGTCTTGAAGAACGGCACCTTCAGCGACGCCGAAACGGATTCGAATTCGGCGTCGATCTGTTTCAGCGCCGTAATCGCGCTCAGGTGGCTGACGGTGTAAAAATGGGTAATGGTGCAGATCACTAGGATTGGCAGGGTGTGATAGAGAAAACCGAGCGGATTGTCCGGGTGGTTGAAAAAGAAGATATAGGCCAGCCCCAGCGACAGCCCCGGCACCGCCATTGGCATCATGGCAAGGAACTGCATGGCCGCCCGTCCGACCAGGAAGCCTTTGCTTTTTTCCACCAGCCAGGCGCCGATGAAAATCACACAGGTGCCGATCACCGCCGTCCAGGAGGCCATTTTTATGGAATTGAAATACGAATCCCACCCCCCCCCGTCGCGTAGCGAGAAGTCATAGTTGGCGAGTGTCAGGGACAGGTTATAGGGCCAGAACTTGACCAACGATGCGAACAGCGCCACGCCCAGGATACCGACGATGACGGTGCCGATAAGGACACAGAACGCGGTCATGATGGCGTCGAAGGTGGGCGACGGTTGCGGCGCATAAGGAACGGCGCGCGCCGTCAGGATCGCCACCTGCTTGCGCTGGATGATGCGGTCGGCGGCAAAAGCGATTACCGCCGGCACCAACAGCACCAGCGAGACGACGGCACCCATTTCGAAATCCTGGCGTCCGACCACCTGTTTGTAGACATCCGTGGCGAGCACGTTGTACTGCCCGCCGACCACCTTGGGTACGCCGAAATCGGTAATAATCAGGGTAAAGGCGACAAAACCCGCCGACACCAGCCCATAGCGGATGCCGGGCAGGGTGACGGTGAAAAACGTCCGCATTTTGCTGGCGCCGAGTGATTCCGAAGCCTCATACAGCCGCCCGTCGCTCATGGACATGGCGATCAGGATAATCATCAACACATGGGGAAAAATATAGATCACTTCGCCCATGACGATGCCGATGGGGCCGTAAATTTCATGGCCGAACAGCAGGAATGTCAAAAACCCCTGTTTGCCGAACATGAAAATCAGCGAAATCGCCGGCAACAACGACGGCATCAGGATCGGGATCAGGGCGATGCCCTTGAACAGGCTTTTAAACCGCATACACGACCGGGTCAGCGCATAGGCGTAAACAAAGGCGAGCGATACGACGATTACGGTGCTGATGGAAGCGATAGTCAGGCTGTTGGCGACGGATTGTGACAACGCCGGCGTGGTGAAGAATTCCTGGAAATTGTCCAGGCCGGTGAAGTTTCCGTCCTTGTCTTGAAAGCCCTTCGATAGCAACGCATAGAGCGGAAGCACAATAGCGACGAGAAGATACAGACCGATGGCGGCGAGGATGCCGCGCATGATCCAGTCTTCTTTGCTGATCTTGAGGCGGACGGGGGCCGGGGCGGATATCTGATCAGGCGTGGTATCCGTGGCATTTGCCATGGCGTCAGATCACGTCTTCTGCATGGGCAAAGGTTTCTCCATAGACGCGGATATGCTCGCCCGGCAGCGCAATGGTGAATTCCTGGCCCTCGGTGATGTTCAAATCGCGGATCAGGTTGATGGAAAAATCGGCGCGGATTACGATGCCGTCGGCGCCCTGGGCCCTGAGGGTGGCGCGGTAAAACGAGCCCAGAAATTCCAGCGTATCAACCACCGTCGGAACGGCGTTGGCGGTGTCCGGCGTGACGCCCCGGGTGGTGACGTCTTCGGGGCGGATGCAGATGGTAACCGCGCCGCCTTTTTTAACATCGTCGAGACTATTGGTGGTGGCCAGGTCAATACCGCCCAACCGCGCGCGGCCCTGGTTGGCGGCGGTTCCGGCCAGAAAGTTCATGGTGCCGACGAAATCGGCGACGAAGGGATTGGCCGGGCGCCTGTAGATATCTTCGGGCGAACCGACTTGTTCGATGACGCCTTCGTTCATGACGACGATGCGGTCGGCCATGGTCAGGGCTTCTTCCTGGTCATGGGTGACCATGATGGTGGTGATGCCCAGCTTTAGCTGCAACTGCTTGATTTCATGGCGCAGCCGCACCCGAACCTTGGCATCCAGTGCGCTCAGCGGTTCATCCAGCAACAACAATCCCGGCTTGGTCGCCAGCGCGCGCGACAGTGCGACGCGCTGTTGTTGACCGCCGGAAAGCTGCGCCGGGTACTTATCGCCCTGATCGGTCAGGTCAACCGATTGCAGAAGCTCAGCCACCCGGGCGTCGACGTCGGCCTTGGGCGTTTTGCGGTTTTCCAGCCCGTAGGCGACGTTTTTTTTGACCGTCAGGTTGGGAAACAGCGCGTAGGACTGAAACACGATGCCGAAATCCCGCTCCGACGGCGGCAGTCCGGAAATGTCCTGGCCGGCCTGTTCGACGCTGCCATAGGACTGGATATCGAGGCCGGCGATGGCGCGCAGCAAGGTCGTCTTGCCGCAGCCCGACGGACCCAGGAAGCAGACAAATTCACCTTCGAAAACCTCAAGAGAAATATCCTTCAGCGCCACGAAGTCGCCGAATTTTTTGGTCAGGTTTTCAACCTTGAGATAAGCGTCTTTGCCGGTCACCGCTTCCTTCCTCCTGGCTTTTTTAGCTGCAAATTCGTCGTCCCCAAACTGCGAAGCGCGGAGCGCGTGCGGCAAAATAAATCCCATCCACTCGGGATTCGCTCTTGAATAAAGCAAACCCCAGCCGCCCGGTCAAAGGGAACGGCTGGGGTGCTTTCTCGTCCGTCTTGAACGGCGTTACTTCTTCTTCGGTTCCGATTTGGAATCGTAGTTATCACGCCATTTATTGAGGATGCGAACCCGGTTCTTGGCGGCCCAGGCGAAGTCGTTCTTGATCATCTTCTTCAAGATGCCCGGCGGGAAATTCTTCACCGCTTTGGCGATGCCCGGCATGGCGACGACGGCGTATTCCTTGTTGTAGATCACCATCGCCTTTTTCGTTACCGACCAGTCCGCCAGCTTGCGCGCGGCAGCCAGGTTTTTGGTGTTCTTGACTATGGCGAACGATTCCAGATCCCAGCCTATGCCTTCACTGGGGGCGATGATTTCGATCGGGGCGCCGGCGTTTTTGGACTTGGCGCCACGATAGGCGAAGGAAATACCGATGGGAATTTCGCCGCGCGCCGCAAGCTTGCATGGCTTTGAGCCTGAATGGGTATAGCGCGCGATGTTGGTGTGCAATCCGTCCATGTATTTCCAGGCTTTGGCCTCGCCCATCAACTGCATCCAGCTGGAAACGTCGAGGAAACCGGTGCCCGAGGAATTCGGGTTCGGCATGATGACGTGGCCCTTATAGACGGACTTGGTCAGGTCGGCCCAGGTGGAAGGCATGGGAAGGTTGTATTTCTTGGCTTCGACGGTGTTAAAGCAAACGGACGCGATCCAGGCCCGTTGTCCGACCCATTGCGGCGGATTGTTGGCCTGGTCGTAATACAGCTTGCCGAGCTTTTTCAGGCCCTTGGGCGCATAGCCCTGAAAATAGCCTTCATTGCCCAGCATCATCAGGCTGGTGGCGGCCAGGCCCCAGACGATGTCGGCCTTGGGGGTGTTCTTTTCGGCCATCAGCTTCGAGGTCACGATGCCGGTGGAATCACGGATCTATTTGATGTTGACGTCGGGGTAATCACTCTCGAAGGCCTTCTTGAACATGGCCAGCTCATCGGCTTCGATGGCGGTGTAGACCAGAAGGTCGGTTTTGGCCATGGCGCCGTTGAGGCTGAGGCCAAGCACCATCAGGCCGCCAACAAGGGCAACCGTCAGACTTTTAAAAAATTTCGTGAACATGAATAGAAACTCCCTAGTTGATGATTGCCGGACTTGCATATTCGGAAGGATTTTTCCGGCAGGTAATTTGTAATGGATTCAAGGTGGTGTTTCGGACCCGGCGTAACCTTTAGATCCGCAATCTGAACCCTGGAAACATTGTCCCATACCCGGTTTGGAATATCCATATTTATTGCTGAGTCCTTAAGGTTGCGGCAAGGTTAATAAAGAACCTTCCGGTAACGGCGGATCATGTCTTCGGTACTTTCGGGCGGTTCCGGGGAAGCAAATCCAATCACCGCCGCAGGCGCCTCCCCCGGGCCACCGGCGTGGACTTTTTGGTCGAAGACATTTTGCAGGAAAAACAGGCCGACAAAACAAACCAGTCCGGCGATGACCGGCGTCACCACCCAGCCGGTGCCGATGCTGCCCAGCACCCGCCAGCGGATTCCCCGCCCACCTTTGAGGATGGCAATGCCCATGACCGCGCCGACAACGGCCTGAGAACTCGACACCGGCACCAAGGGGATGCTCGGCAGACCGTAGGATATGAGGAAACTTTCCAGGCC
>JAZFSL010000327.1:0-4190 GCA_036446135.1 Rhodospirillales bacterium
ACGCAATCGGTCGGTGTGCCGTTGATGGCATAGCGGCGCTGAGACAGGTTGCGAATACGCAATGGAATTCTCAGTGTCAGGGAATGGCTGGCGGCGCTTTGCTCGGTTTCCGGTGCGACCACCCAAACCTCGGCCGCCAATTTTTGCATGATGCCTTCGATCGCTTTCAGCCCCGGTGCATTGATGCCGTCGTCATTGGAAATCAGCACACGGGCTTTGGAGAGTTTGATCGCCTTACTCGCCATTGGCGGCAATCACCTCAAGCCCGCCCATATAGGGGCGGAGCGCATCGGGCACGACGATGGAGCCGTCGGCCTGTTGGTAGTTTTCCAGAATGGCAACCAACGTCCGCCCGACGGCGAGGCCGGACCCGTTCAACGTGTGGAGAAACGCCGTCTTCTTTTCTCCTTTGGCCTTAAACCGCGCCTTCATGCGGCGAGCCTGAAAATCGCCGCAGTTGGAGCAACTGGAAATTTCTCGGTATTGATCCTGCCCTGGCAACCAGACCTCGATGTCGTAGGTCTTTTGCGCGCCAAAGCCCAAATCGCCGGTCGACAACACCACGGTGCGATAAGCCAGCCCCAGACGTTTAAGGACTTCTTCGGCTGCGTTGGTCATGCGTTCCAGCTCGTCCCACGATGTTTCCGGCTCACAGACGGTGACCATTTCGACCTTGGTGAACTGGTGCTGGCGGATCATGCCGCGCGTGTCCTTGCCCGCCGATCCAGCCTCAGACCGGAAACACCAGGTCATCGCCGTCATGCGCTTGGGCAGGGTGTCGGCCTCGACAATGGTATCGGCGACAATGTTGGTCAGCGGCACCTCGGCGGTGGGGATCAGCCACAGGCCATCTTCGGTCTTGAACAAATCGTCGCCGAATTTCGGCAACTGCCCGGTGCCGTACATGGCCCCATCGTTGACCATTGCCGGCGGGTTGACCTCGGTAAGGTCATGTTCGGTGGTGTGCAGGTCTAACATGAAGTTGGCAAGCGCACGTTCCATACGCGCCAGGGCGCCGGACAGCAGCACAAACCTGGCCCCGGACATTTTTGCCGCCGTCTCGAAATCCATCAGGCCCAAGGCTTCGCCAAGGTCGAAATGCTCTTTGGGGGCGAAATCGAAAGATGGTTTGTCGCCCCATGTGCGGATTTCCACATTCGCCGCCTCGTCGGCGCCATCAGGCACATCGTCGGCGGGCAGGTTGGGCAATTGCGACAATGCCTTGCTAAGGTTTTTGGTCGCCGCATCGGCCGCCAGTTCGGACTCGGCCTGGGCGTCCTTGGATTTGGCGACTTCTTCTAAAAGCGTGCTTGCGTCCTCGCCCTTTGATTTGGCGTTGCCGATTTCCTTGGACAGTTTATTGCGACTGGCTTGAATATCCTGGGCCTTGGTCTGTAGATCCCGGCGCAATTGATCGAGCTTGATCAGCCCCGCCGATTGCGGCGGCAAGCCCCGACGCGCCATGCCCCGGTCAAAGTCATCAGGGTTTTCGCGGATCCACTTAATGTCGAACATCGGATTTCCTATGTCGGATCTTTGAGTTCAGGTTCCTCGGCATCTTCGTCGTCGAATTCCCCGGCGTACTCATCTTCGTGGGCAATGTCATCCTCATCTTCATCGTCGTCATCTTCTTCGTCATCGACTTCTTCGTCGCCACGTTTGCGTTCCACCATTTGTACGGAAAAGATTGAAATTTCGTAAAGCACTATGGTCGGCAAGGCCAGACCAATCTGGCTGATGACATCGGGGGGCGTCAGGATGGCGGCAACGACGAAGGCCAGGACGACGGCATATTTGCGTTTTTCACGCATGCCTTTCGACGTCACCATGCCGACCCGGCCCAGCAACGTCATCACCACCGGCAACTCGAAACAAAGCCCGAAGGCAAAGATCAGCCGCATTACCAGGGACAGGTATTCATTGACCTTGGCTTCCAGCTGAATAGGCAAGGCCCCGGCGCCGCCGACGGATTCGAAGCTTAAGAAAAACTTCCAGGCCAGCGGAAAGATGAAGTAATAGACCAGCGAGCCGCCCATAAAAAACAGGATCGGCGTGGCGATGAGAAATGGCGCAAAAGCGCGTTTTTCGTTTTTATAAAGTCCCGGCGCGATGAACATCCATATCTGGATGGCGATAAAGGGAAACGACAAGAACAAAGCTGCGAAAAAAGCGACCTTAATGTAGGTGAAAAAGGCTTCGTGCAGCGCCGTAAAGATCAGGCGCCGCTGACCACCCATGTCTTCCAGCACGTTGGCCAGCGGGTCGACCAGAAAATCGTACAATTGCGGTGAAAAATAATAACAAACGAAGAAAAGCAAAATAACGATGATCGACGAATGCATCATGCGCTTTCGCAGCTCGATCAGGTGTTCGAGCAACGGCATGGATTTTTCTTCGAGACCCCTTTCCGCCACGGTGACCTACCCGTCAGCCTTTTTGTTGTCTTCTAAGCTTTCCGGATCTCCGGCCTTTTTTTCCGGCGCGGTAGAAGCGCTCAAGTCTTCGGCGGCCTGGGACATTTCGTCATAGACGTCTTTTTCCAGGTCCATTTCCTTGGTCAATTCTCCGGTCGGATCGACGCTGTCGCCGATGCGTTTGACGATGTCGCCACCGTCTTCAATCGCCAGTTCTTTTTTCAGGTCGTCAAGCTCCGCCTCGCGGGCGACATCATCCATGCCATCCTGCAGGTCGCGCGCAAGCGATCGCGCCTTGCGGATCCATTTGGTAATGGTGCCGATGACCCGCGGCAAGTCCTTGGGCCCAACGACGATGATGGCGAGAACGGCAAGAATGAACAGTTCTTGCCAGCCTATGTCGAACATGGCGGATCAACGCTCCCAGCGGCAGGTTTGGCTTGCTTCGCCCGGCAAACGCTCAGGTATTTGCGGCCCCGTCTTTAATATCGTCTTTTTTCGCTTCCGGTTCGGCGGTTTCGGTCTGTTCAGACTTCAGGGTTTTGGCATCGTCGCCGTCAGCTGCGACTTCATCATCAGCCTTCATGCCTTTTTTGAAGGATTTTAGACCCTTGCCAAAATCACCCATTAATGCCGATATCTTCCCCCGGCCCCCAAACAAGACCAGGACGATCACAAGAATAATAACTAATTGCCACGGTCCAGGCGACATGATGAACCTCACTTGTTTTCTGTTTCAGATTTGGTGGCGGATAATGGCAGAATCCCCAGCGCGGAGCAATGCAGGGAATAATCCGTTACTTTTTGGTTCCTAAATCAAGCCCGCTACGCCTCACCGCCATCGGGATCAAGCGGTTCTGAGGCTTCATCTTCGGCCTCATCAAAGGCTTCTTCAAGGCCCCCGCCCAGCGCCGCACCTTCACTATTTTGTTCATTGTTTCCAATGAGTTCAAGCTGAGGGCCTTCTTTCTCGGGGGCGCCTTTAGTCGTCTCGCGATAGACGCTGATCGCCGGGCCTGATTCCAGCAGCCCAGCCGTTTTCAGCTCATCCATGCCAGGTAGGTCGCCGACATCTTCAATACCGAAATGATCCAGAAAACCGTCCGTGGTGCCCCAGGTAGCGGGCCTGCCCGGTGTCCGGCGGCGGCCTTTGGGTTTGATCCAGCCGGCTTCCAGCAAAACATCGAGCGTGCCCCGGCTTAAACCGACGCCGCGCACTTCCTCGATTTCGGCCCGCGTGATGGGTTGGTGGTAGGCAATGATGGCAAGTGTTTCAACGGCGGCGCGGCTCAATTTGCGGGGCACGTCGATTTCCATGTTCAGCATCTGCGACAGATCGGGCGCTGTTCTGAACGCCCACGATTTTTCGGCCCGCACCAGATTGACCCCACGATCCGCATAAGTCAGGCTCAATTTTTCCAACAGGGAAACAACATCGGCTCCTTCCGGCAAGCGGTTGGCCATGATACGTTCCGTCACCGGTTCGGCGGAAGCAAAAAGGATGGCTTCCAGAAGCCGCAGATGCCGAGGGTCGTTCTCGTCTACGGGTGTAATCTCTTCAGTGGTTTCAGGTATATTCATTCGTCAACGTGGTCCTCAGATTTGGCTTGTTTCAGATAGATAGGGCCGAAGGGGTCGGACTGGCGCAGCTTGATCTTTCCTTCGCGGGCCAGTTCCAGGCTGGCGGCAAAGGTCGAGGCCAGGGCCGAACGCGCGATCAGCCCTTCCAAAAGTCCTTCCGGCAGAAACTGCCACAGGGTTTCCCAGTCGGGCGTC
>JAZFSL010000328.1:0-2337 GCA_036446135.1 Rhodospirillales bacterium
TAGACACCAATTGATTAAACCGATGGGTAGTTATGTATCATAAATGGCTAAGATCCTTTCATGCCGTGGCCCGGGAGGGTGGTTTCACCGCCGCGTCAAAGGTGTTGAACATCGGCCAGCCGACTATCACCGGTCAGGTCAAATCGTTGGAACACAAATTCGGCGTTGAGCTGTTTCACCGCCGCGGTCGTTCCGTAACCCTGACCGACACCGGCCAGGGCCTGCTTGAGATTACCCAGGATGTCTTCGGTCACGAGGAAGAAGCGATCAGCTACCTCAACGCCGCCCGTGACCTGAAACGTGGTCAACTGAAACTGGGCGGGGTCGGGGCGCCGGTTGTCATGGAACTAGTCGAACACTTCCAGGCAGCCTATCCGGAAATCCAACTGGATATTTCAATTGAACACGGCAAGCGGATGTTACGGAGCCTGATGGATTTCGAAACCGATGTCGCTATTCTCGCCCATGTCGAGGACGACCCGGAGCTTTTCTATTTCCCCTATGTCCGTTCCGATGTCGTGCTGTTCGTCAACACCGACCATCCCTGGGCCAATCGCAAAAAAATTGGGATCGAGGAACTTGCCGGTGAGAAGTTTATTCTTCGGGAAAAAACATCAACCACCCGTCAGGTTTTGGAACAGGCCCTTGCCAAGGCCGGCGTTACCCTGGGCTCCACCCTTGAGATCAACAGCCGCGAAGCGGTGATGAATGGCATTATCCGGGGGTTGGGGGTCGGCGCCGTTTCCAAACTAGAATACGTACCGCACGAAAAATTGAGGGCGATCCGTATATCCAATACGGACGTTTTCATATCCTTCTACGTGGTGTGCCTGAACCGCCGAAAAAATCGCCCCCTCATCCAGGCTTTGCTCAAAATCGCCGAAAACATCGCCGGGCAAAGAGACCGCGCCGCCGAGTAGATTCCAATCCGACGAAATTTCGTCAGGCCGAAGATTGGCCAGGCAGTTCCCCCCGCGCCAGCCGTGGCTGGATTTCATTTTCAATGAGTTCAGGTAAATCCCGGCTGCCGGGAATGGTAAAGTGGGCGCCAGCCTTTTTAAGAGTATCATAATCGTGGGCGCCGGTTTCACAAATGCCAACCGTCCAGGCGCCCGAATTGGCGCCTTCCTCCACCCCGGCGGTGATATCGTCGGCCTTGATCACGGCTGCCGGCGGGTAAACGTTGGCCTTATACATACAGTCGTAGACCAAAAACGGTGTCGGCCGACCGCGGACATTTTCGGAATCCGCAACGACATCAAACCGGATGCCGTGTTCTTCCTCCAAAGTGCCGTAGATGGCGTCGCAGGTTTCTTTTGGATATCCCGTATCACAGCCAACCAGGATCCCATCGGCCTGCAGCCTTTTGACGGCCTCCTTGAGGCCGTCAAAAGGCCGGATCAGATCCTCGGTAACAGCGATTTCCGCCATGGTTGGGCGGAACATGTCAAACATCTCATCGAGGTCGCTTTCCGTATAATCGCGGCCGTGGTTTTTGCGGTACTGCCCGGCCACTTCCTCGAAAGCCATAATGTCGGCTAGGTGTTCTCTCTTGAACCGGCCCATGGGGCGGCGGATGGTTTCCCAGTCCACATCCATGCCGAACTTTTGAAACATTTTCTCGAAAACAATGACCGGCCCTTTTACTGCCAAACCGTCGTCGTTGGGATAAAGATGGCTGAGGTCCTGTGGCCCGTCGCAGACGGTCCCGGCAATATCGAGAATGACAAGCTTGATAGAACCGGTGTATTTAATATTCCCCTCCCTGCTTCATATAATTTTTTGACGCAGAAAAAGGCAGAAACGGTCAATGATGACGATCATCAACACCAGGACAATCATCGCCATCATCGCTTTTTCAAAATAATAGGTGCTGATGTTGAAGAACAACGCATAACCGACGCCACCGGCGCCGACGAAGCCAAGCACCACGGCTTGGCGCGTGTTGTGATCCCAGTAATAGAGGCAGTAGCTAAGATAGAGTGGCAGAACCTGCGGCCAGGCCCCGTATAGAAATACCTTCCAACGGCTGGCGCCTGCGGCGGACATGGCTTCAAGCGGTCCGGGATCGACGGCCTCAACGGCCTCGGCCAGAAGCTTCCCGATGACGCCGACGCAATAGATAATCAGCGCAATCACCCCGGCGAACGGGCCCAGGCCGACGGCGACAACGAACAAAAGCGCCCAAATGATCTCGGAAACACCCCGGCAAACGGTCAGGAACAACCGCACAGGCAAATAGACAACGGGATGAGGCGAGACGTTCTTGGCCGCCAGAAAGGCCATCGGCAGCGCCAGGATCGATGCAACAACGGTAGAAATAATGCCGATTTGCAG
>JAZFSL010000329.1:0-2207 GCA_036446135.1 Rhodospirillales bacterium
GTCCAAGACAAATTCTCAATCACCGAAAGACACAGTAGCTATTCTTGGCACCGGCGACATGGGTGACTCATTCGGACCACGACTTGCCGCGTTGGGTTATCGAGTTGTCTATGGATCGCGAAATCCATCGAGTGATAAGGTCAAAGCGCTATTAGAGCTGACCGGCCACGACGCCACCGCTACGACTCAGAAAGAAGCGGCGCAACAGGGAGACATCGTGTTGCTGGCGTTGCCCTGGCCCGCAATGGAAACGGTCACGCAGAATCTTGGCGACTTAAGTGGCAAGGTACTGATCGATATGTCCTGGCCTCCCGCGAAGATCGCCGACGACGGCTACTACGAATATACGATGGACAAGTCCGCTGCGGAGATGATTCAAGGCTGGAATCCCGGAGCCATGGTTGCCAAGGCATTCTTGACGCTGGGTTCCAATGTCATCGATGACCCCTCTACAGCGAGTGGGCCTGTGACCGTTCCAATCGCGGCAGATAGCCGGGTCGCGAAGGAAAAAACCGCGAGAATCGCCGCCGATCTGGGACTCGATCCGGTCGATGCGGGCCCCCTACGCTATGCGCGGAACATCGAAGCGATGGGGCAGATCATCATGGTGCCTTATTTGCAGGAGCGGGAGGTGGCATTCGACTTCTATTTCCCGCGAACGAATTACTTTGTCTGCAACTCCTATGAGGGTGACACGAGTGGTGACGACGGGCCTCCTGTATTTGACGCTGATGATCTGGCCGACATCCCATATACACTAGAGCCGCTTCCACCCTGCCCATAAAGAGGGACGGGCCGCTTCGCAGCTTCATAATGGCTTTGGCAAGAACCGACACGCTATGTCGGCTTTTGGCCGTTAACGGCTGTTAATAGCATCGGGTTTGTAGCGAATTGAACGACTGCTTCACCGCAATAGCGGCCGTTCAGATTTCGGGTTTTGAAAATGCTTGTTGAGGGGCCGCTTCGCGCTCCATAGCGGCCGTTGGGATGGTAGAGTTCTGAGGGGCCGCTGACGACCATTTATTGACGTTCTCAATAGACGTTTTCAGTTTATGCATTACGGTACGATGTGGAACTCATTTGCAGGATTGTTATCAACTAAATGACAAGATTCTCGGAGGAACCTTGATATGAGCGCGTATTTGGTCGTCGACATTACGGTACATGATCCTGAAATGTACAAAGAGTACGCGCGCAATGTGCCGCCGTTCATTGAGAAATATGGTGGCGTTTATCATGTTCGAGGCGGCGAGGTTGAGACCCAAGAAGGGAAGTGGAGCCCTCAGCGGCTGGTCATTATCGAGTTTCCAACCAAAGAGAAGGTTCAGGCATTTTTAGCCGATCCGGGCTATCAGCCTATTGCAGCTATCAGGCATGAGGCTGCCACCACAAACATGGTCATTGCCGACGGATTCTAGGCGGGACCGTGAATTGTCCATTTGTTGATTTGAGCATTTGTCTAAGCGGCGTTTCGAGGTTCGCCTGTGGCCTAGAGCGGACATTCTGAGGGTGGGGATATTGACTAGTTCTGACATCTGCTTATGACCCAAAGCGGAAATTGCGGATTACCCGGAAGATGCAAAATTACCTTAGCAATCAGGCAAATTGTCCACCCGTCTACTATGTTTAGGTGGTAACAACGACAAAGCCAAACCCGCCAAAAGATCTGCCTGCGCCGGAGATCTGGCGTATTCTTCACAGTCAAGCCGGTGGGGCCATAACAGAGACGCATGCGGAGGATAGAATGGCAATGTTCAAAAAGGCAGATAATGACGATAGGCTGGATATAGCCTCACCACCACGAATCGGGCAGACGCAGCCGATACGGTCTAAAAACGTGTACGTCATCGGACCAACACTGGTTTTCAAAGGTGAGCTGTCGGCTGACGAAGACCTGATCATTGAAGGTCGAATAGAAGGCACAATTGCCCATCACAAGATGAATCTCACGGTGGGCAAACAAGGCCGGGTCAAGGCAGACATCGATGCCACCTCGGTCATCATCGAAGGACAGCTTGTCGGCGACATCCGAAGTGATGGGATTGTCACGCTAGCCAAGGGTGCCGATGTCGAAGGCAATATTTTCTGCGCCCGTATCGTCATGGAGGACGGCGCGAGATTCAAGGGAAAAATCGACATGGGAGAACCGCCGAAAGTAACAGTGTCGAAAGAACCTGTGCAGACCGAACCCGTTCGCACAGAAAAAC
>JAZFSL010000330.1:0-2300 GCA_036446135.1 Rhodospirillales bacterium
ACTGTTTTTGTCTCACCCTTTTTGTCATGGACCGTTTCCAGGCCAAGAAATCCCTGTTGCCGGGGCGCGATCGTCACCATTTCGTCAGCCGGTGCGATGTGGTCGTCATCTTTGAAATTGCCTTGCATTTCATTCAGGGTGGCCTCGAAATATGGCGGGGTCAGGTATTCTGCCAGACGTCCCATTATTTCCTCCTTTTCCTTTCTTGCAATATGACAATGTCGTCCTTGTAGCCGTAGTTGAGCATTAGCATGGCGCGTTCTTCGAGCATGTCCGGGTCTAGGCTTCCCGGGTTTAACAGCCGGACCCTTTTCTCCATATCTTGTCTTTCGCCTCTGGTCTGGGTCGCTGCCTCTTTGGCGGCGGCGACGCGCTGCTTGATATTCCACCAAGCGATCAGGCCTCTGTCGCCGTGAACCACGTGAAAGGCGAAGTAGCCGACGGCACAGATACCCAGCACCGGTCCAATGACGAAGCGCGCGCGCGCGTATTTCAGTTATCAATCCCAATAGACTGCAGACCCCAGGCTCTTTTGTTTGGCGTTTGGTCTTCTTATGCCACAGTCCCAAACCCAACCGGATCATCGCTTGCAAGTGTTAACAAGCGGTTAGCGCCTTGATTCAGAGATATAAAAACCGACCCAAAGTGGGTCGGTAGAGGAAATTCACTACTTGTGTCTTAAAGGCTTGAAGCGGAATTTAGCCGAAAATGTCGCGTCCGGCGTAGGCCGCTGCGGTGTCCAGTTCTTCCTCGATGCGGATCAACCGGTTGTATTTGGCCAGCCGGTCGGAACGGCTGAGCGAGCCGGTTTTGATTTGGCCCGAATTCGTCGCCACCGCAATATCGGCGATGGTGGTATCCTCGGTCTCGCCGGATCGGTGCGAGATCACCGTTGAGTAGCTTGCCTTGTGCGCGATTTCGACTGTTTTCAGCGTCTCAGTAAGTGTGCCGATCTGGTTGACCTTGATCAGGATTGAATTGGCGACGCCTTTTTCGATGCCATCCGTGAGGCGCTCAGGGTTGGTCACGAACAAGTCGTCGCCGACCAGTTGAACCTTGTCGCCGATGGCATCGGTCAATGCCTTCCAGCCGTCCCAGTCGTCCTCGTCCATGCCGTCTTCGATGGAAGCGATCGGATATTTGCCGCAAAGGTCTTCGTAGTATTTGATCATTCCGGAGCTATCGAGTTTCTTGCCCTCGCCGTCCAGGTTGTATTTACCTTTGTCGTAGAACTCGCTGGACGCGGCATCGAGTGCCAGCACGACGTCGTCGCCGGGTTTGTGGCCCGCCGCCTTGATAGATTTCATAATAAAATCAAGCGCCTCTGTGGCACTGCTCAACCCCGGTGCAAACCCACCTTCGTCACCGACATTGGTAGCAAAGCCGGCGTCGGACAGCGCCTTTTTCAGCGTCTGGAAAATCTCGGCGCCTATGCGCACGGCGTCCACGAATCGTTCGGCGCCGACGGGCATGATCATGAATTCTTGGATATCGATGGGATTATCCGCATGCGCGCCGCCGTTGATGATGTTCATCATCGGAACCGGCAGAAGATGCGCGTGGGAGCCGCCGATAAAACGGTACAAAGGTTGATCCACGTCGTCGGCGGCGGCTTTGGCGGTAGCCAGGCTGACGCCCAAAATGGCGTTGGCGCCAAGCCGGGCTTTATTTTTGGTCCCGTCCAATTCAATCAGGGTGCTGTCGATCAGGAACTGATCTTCGGCGTCCATGCCGGAAAGGGCATCAAAGATTTCACCGTTGACTGCATTGACGGCCTTGAGCACGCCTTTGCCGCCGTAGCGTTTTTTATCGCCGTCGCGAAGTTCCACTGCCTCGTGCTTGCCGGTGGACGCGCCCGACGGTACGGCGGCCCGACCGAGGGCGCCGTTTTCAAGCACCACATCGGCTTCAACCGTCGGGTTGCCGCGGCTGTCGAGAATTTCACGGGCGAAAATGTCGATAATGGCGGTCATGTCATATTTTTACCGGTTTCGATTTTGCCAATTGGTCAAGCTCGAGAAGGGTTTCGACGATTTCCGGCAATTGATCAAGCGGAATCATGTTGGGGCCGTCCGATGGCGCCTTGCTCGGGTCCTGGTGGGTTTCCATGAAAACCATGGCGACGCCCACCGCAACGGCGGCGCGCGCCAGCACCGGGGCAAATTCCCGTTGGCCGCCGGAAGACGCGCCCTGCCCACCCGGCTGTTGCACGGAATGGGTGGCGTCGAAGACCACCGGGCAGCCGGTTTTGGCCATGATCGGAAGCGAGCGCATGTCGGAAACCAGCGTGTTGTAGCCGA
>JAZFSL010000331.1:0-4331 GCA_036446135.1 Rhodospirillales bacterium
CCACCGGGCGGGCGTGTCATAACCTGGATTTCCAGACCATGACGCAGGACGAAATTCTCGCCACCTATCACCGCTTTTCCCACGGCATGGATATTTCGGTTATTGAGGGTAACAAGGGTCTGTATGACGGCCTCGACCTGGACGGCAATAATTCTAACGCAGCCCTTGCCTCGCTGCTCGAAACGCCAGTCGTATTGGTGCTCGATACCAAAGGCATGACCCGGGGCATTGCACCGCTCATACAAGGCTATCAGACGTTTGATCCGAATATCAGCATTGCCGGCGTGGTCCTCAATATGGTCGGCGGCGCCCGCCACGAACAGAAACTGCGCGCCATTATCGAACACTATACCGACGTCAAGGTTCTGGGTTCCGTCTTCCGACAACCGGCGCTGGAGATTTCCGAACGTCATCTAGGGCTGATCCCGTCCAATGAGGCGGCCAACGCGGCGGCGATTATCTCCGGCCTTGCCGACGTTATTACCCGCGAGGTTGATCTTGATCTTATTCTTGATACTGCCGCCGCGGCCCCCGCCCCTGCCGCGCAGCCGGGTCCGGCACGAGCCAAGGGAAAGCAAGACATCCGCATCGCCGTAGCGCGTGATTCGGCCTTCGGCTTCTATTATCCGGGCGACCTGGAAGCCCTGGAAGCCGCCGGAGCCGAATTGGTTCCCTTCGACACGCTGATTGACCGACAGCTTCCCGATGTCGACGGCATGTTTATCGGTGGTGGATTTCCGGAATCGCACCTGATGGCGCTGGAAGCAAACGTTTCGCTTCGCACATCAATCCGCAACGCCATTGAAAACGGCCTGCCGGCCTATGCCGAATGCGGTGGACTAATGTATTTGGCGCGTTCTTTGTCGTGGCACGGTGAGAAACGCAAAATGGTCGGCGTCATCCCGGCCGACGTGGTCATGCACAAAAACCCGCAAGGTCGTGGTTATACTCGGCTTCGCGAAACCGGCAACGGACCGTGGCCGTTGACAATGGGCGGGGTAAAACGTGGCGAAATTCCGGCCCACGAATTCCATTACGCCAGCCTGGATAATTTCACCCAAGAGCCGGTGTACGCCTATGAGGTTCTGCGCGGAAGCGGCATTGATGGCACCCACGACGGCATCGTCTACAAAAATCTTTTGGCCGGTTTTGCCCACCTTCGCGATGTCGAAGCCAATCGTTGGGCATCGCGCTTTTCGAGCTTTATCCGTGATTGCAAGGCGCGGGGAAGTTATATACCGCCGAGCACCGCCTCGAATGATACTGACAAAGACCTGGCTGCGCTGTCCGACCAAATTCCCTGAACTGGGCCTCCGATGTTGTCGAGTATTCGATTAAGACCCCGGACAAGGCGCAAGGTTAGGGTTTCAACCCCCCTTGCATTCATACATTCAATTGATAGAATATATACAGGTAATCCTATTTTTACTTTAATTTCAATTCCTTCAGAGGTAACGATTAGGGGAGAGGAACGAATCCATGGCTGACGAAGCAGAAGTGATTGACGTTAAAACGCTCGATAAAATGCTGTCTGAGAGACAGGCGTTATTGATCGACGTACGCGAAACCGATGAATACGAAGCAGAACACATTCCCGGCGCCCTGCTTTACCCCATGTCATACTTGGACGGCGATTTTCTACCCCAGATCACCGAATGCAAAATCGTCGTTTCCTGCAGAACCGGCCAGCGTTCCGCCGTTGCCGCCAAGCAGCTCATGAACGAGGGCCTAAGTGATGTTCTCAATCTTGACGGTGGCATCGATGCCTGGAAAGAAGCGGGGCTTGAAATTGAAGGTACAGCCACGGAAGACGATATTCCGGAGCCTGCGTAATCGGCAAATTCCTTAAGCCTCCAGGCTTCAATGTTTAACGCTGAAATAAATACACCCCGTCCGGATTGCGCCAGCGGCGAATTCTGCCCTGCCCCATCAGGTAATGCAGGTGCGCCAGTGCCTCGCCGGTGGCGAAAAACAACTGGTGTGTATCCAACTCGCGTTTGAACAAGGCCCTTAGCACATCGACCCCGTTTACCGGCTCTGCACAAATGACGAGCGTTTCTTCCAGCCGTTCGACGTGGTGGGCCTGAAGATAATCAAGCCGCCCTTCCAGCCCCCGGAACGGGTAATTGTGGCTGGGCAGAACCAAGGTATCGTCGACCCCGTCAGTGCCTAAGCCGCGGAACTTTTCGAGGCTGGACAGGAACAGGGCCAATGGGTCGGCTTCCGGTTCCTGCGGCCAGACACTGACGTTGGGACTGATTTTGGGCAGCACTTGATCGCCGGATATCAGCACGTCCAAAGCTGGACAATAAAGGCATGCATGTTCCGGCGAATGGCCTTTGCCGATGATGACTTGCCAATCCCGGCCACCGATCTGGAAATGCTCGCCATCGCCTATGCTCCGGAACGATGGCGGAACCACCGAAACCGCCCTGGAATAGCGCCCGGCCCGCTCGACGGCCGACTTCAGCATGTCGGAATCGAAACCGGCGGCGTGATAAAATTTCCTGAACGCGTCTTTTAAAGATCCCCCGGCGCCTTCGCCCGTATCCAGACACAGCATCCGGCCCCAGCACCACTCCTCGCGCGGCATCCAAAGCGGCACGTCGAATCGTTCCGTCAGCCATCCGGCAAGCCCTAAGTGATCGGGGTGGAAATGCGTGACAATAACCCTTTTTAACGGCTTTTGCGGGGTCAAGTGTTTTTCGAAAACCGTTTCCCAGGCAGCTTTGACCTCGTCCGTAGCGATGCCGGTATCGATGATCGTCCAGCCTGCCCCGGCTTCACCCTCATCTTCCAGCAGCCACAAATTGATGTGGTCGAGTTGAAACGGCAACGGCATACGCAGCCAGAATACGCCGGGGGCGACCGCCAACGTCTCCCCGGCTTCGGGAACGGTTTCGTAGTCGTAATTTGGAATATAAACATGCTGGTCCATGGCGCAGTTAAACTAGCCCGGTGCCCCAAAAGTTCAAGAATTAACCGAGTTCCATGCTCGCCATTTCGTGGCCAACCATGTATTTCAGCTCTTCTTTCATGATTTCGGTATGCCGAGTCGGTTCCGCCTCAGCACTCCGGCCGTTTCAGCCGTTCGACCTCGGCCGGGACCATGCGGATTGAAAAATTACCGTAGTCCTGAATGATCTTCTCGGCGATCCCATCAGCCCGGTAATGGACCCCGAGTTCGAATTCCGGCATCGGCTTGCGGCTGCGAACCGGAAAAAACGCCAAGCGAACCGGCCACGCCGTTGAGTCGTCCAGACCCGCCGTTTTGAAAAGCGATTTCAAAGTCTTAGATTCGGATTTTCCTGCCGCCTTTGGCCGACCGATGGTGGCCGATACCTTATAAGGATTATCGAGACTGGCGCCGTCGAACACCGTGTCGCCCCTAAAGCGGGAGCCGATCCGTCCGGCCCGGACCAGTCCCAACAGATGGCGGGTCGGAAACATCGTCCCCTTGGGCAGGGCTACGCTTGCCGGTTCTTTATCCGCATCCAACGCCGCCTTCTGATCGAAGGTCGCGGTGCCGGCGCCGCCCGGCGATTGCAGAACCGCCGAGCCCTTAAGCGCCTCGATAACCTGGCCGTTTCTTTTGTGGGTCATGCGGAAGCGGTAAGAGAGGCCATCTTTGGCCTCCATAGAGGCGTGTGACCAAGCGATTTTAATATCCCGGCCATCATCATACTGGAGTTTCAGATAGATGTTGGTTTCCACCGCCCAGCCATCGCAAGCATCGGCAAAACGGTACAACATCGCCCCCTTGGCCCCGGCAATGCCGCCATCTTTGGAACTGTTGAGAGACATCTTATAGAGCACCCGGTGCGGGACCAGAACAGCATCCGGGGATTCCATTCCTGGTCCGGGTTTCGCCGCCTGGGCCTGAACGGATGACGGGGCAGCCAGAAAACCGAAACCGGTCAGGGCAGCCAGCAAGATCCAAGAGGCGCGGACGGCACGCCGGGCAGGGAATCCATAAAAGGCGCGGTAAACTGAAAGATGCATGGCTTTACCTTAAGGCCTGCTGGTAGCCCGGAACAGCAAAAATCGGCCAATTCTTCCCGACAATAACAGCCCAGGATCTGATTAAACAAAGCGAACGCATCGCCAGCGTGCTCAGCGAGATCAAATCGACAGCTAACGTATTGACTTAGGTATTAATCTACCAACGTCGCCAGTTGCTGCTGAATGAGTTCAAGCGTCGATGCCTGATATTTCTGCCGAGAAAGTCCGCTCACCAATGCAACCTTGTTGGCCTTCAGGGCCGGTGGCTCAACTATCGCCATCGACCACTGCCCCGGCTTTACCCGGATGGCCCAGGAATCGGAGATGCC
>JAZFSL010000332.1:0-2273 GCA_036446135.1 Rhodospirillales bacterium
GAAATGCCGGCACCGACGGCGGCTTCCGTAAAGGCGACATCAACGGCATCCAGGACAACGTACAACACCGCCGCCGTCAGGCTGAAAATGCCCGTCAGCATAACCACCCCGAACAGGTTGCGGAGCCGGGCCACGGCGAACCCGGTCGCCGCCATGAAAATCATCAAGGTGATAACAAGAAGGTTTTCTATGTGCCTTCTCCCCCGCCCTCTCCACCGCCCGGGCCCTTGTCCCGGCCCTTATCCCCAGCGTCAGTTTCATCGAGTTGGGGATGAACGCCGCCATTGAGGGCGGCGCGGGCAAGCGCATGCGTCGCCGTCGGGCTGGTGAACATGATAAAGACCAAGATCAGCAGCAGTTTGATGCTAACGATGCCAAGCCCGGCTTGGATCATCAACCCGGCCATCACGGCCCCGGCGCCAAGGGTGTCGATAATGCCGGCCGCATGCATGCGGGTGAATACGTCGTTCAGGCGAATCAAGCCGACGCCGCCGATAATCAGCATTGCCGCCCCCAGCCCCATGAAGGCGAAACTGATGATTTCAAGAACCACGTCCATCAGATATCCCCGAGTTCATCATCGCCCGACGGGCGGCCCATATGGGAAAATTCCACGTATTTGGATACGGCAATGGTGCCGATGAAATTAATCAGGGCATAGACCAGCGCCAGATCGAGAAATTCCGGGCGCCCGGTCAAAAACCCGTAAACGGAAATCAGCACAACGGTCAACGTGCCGAAGGAATTGACCGCCAATATCCGGTCATAGACCGTCGGCCCCTTGAAAGACCGAAACAGGGCCATGACCATGGTGACAAGAACGGCAATGGCAACGACGGCAAACATTATTTTGAAGGCCCCTTGGTAACTTTATGTGAGATGCCCTGGTGAGGCGGCGTATCAACCGAATGCGCTTCCATGGCGCTAACGCGGCGATCCATTTCACCGTCTTGAATGCCCGCAGCCGAATCCCTGGTCAGGGCATGAACAACCATGATGTCCTTGTTGATAGCGACGGTTACAGTACCCGGGGTCAGGGTAATGGAATTGGCGTAAATGACTTGCCCCAGTTCGGTTTCCTGGGTCGCCTTGACCTCAAATAACGAAGGATTGACGGGCATTTTTGGTCGTAAAATGACCTCGGCTATATGAAAATTTGATTTCAAGATTTCAACCATCAGCCAGGGCCAGTACCAAAGGGCGCGAAATGTCAAATGGATAGGGTGGCCTTCGTGATCGATTACGTCCATGCGGTGCGCAATCCAGACGACGCAGACGACGGAAGCCAGGCCGAGAGACAACAGCAATGCCTGGAAGAAACCCGACAGCAACAGCCACAGGGCAGAAAGTACCAGTCCCAAACTGAGGGCGTGCAGCATGAAGCAGTCTCCCCCTCTCTCTCTTTGTAGACGAAACAAAGACAACGCCCCGGAAACGCCGGAGCCGCAAGGCAGAGAATAATTTCGCCGCCCAAGGGTAGAAAGGAAATAATGAGGTATTTTACAGGTCTTTAGTGGTTTTTAGGTCGGTTTTTGCGCCCTCAAAGTAAAGGTTGTCGGCTACGGCGTGATTGGGGTATGCCACGAGGATGAAACATCTGTTGCTCTTTGCCGGGTTTATTGCCAGTTGCTTAGTGCTTCCTTTTGCCGGCGATGGCCCCGGCATTTCGCCCGCCTATGCTCAGGAAGCCTTCGCAAAAGGACGGCTGACGGTGGTTGCCGCCGGGGGCGGGCGCTATCCGTTCGATGTTGAAATCGCCGAAACCTTCGTCCAACGCGCCCAGGGCCTGCAGGGGCGGCAAAGATTGGCGGCGGGGACAGGCATGCTGTTTGATTTCAAAAAATCAGAATTAGCCGTCATGTGGATGAAAAACACCTTTGTTTCGCTGGACATGATTTTTATCGCTGCCGACGGCACAATTATCAAGATTGCCCGCGAAACGATCCCAAAATCCCTCTCTATCATCGAATCGGGGGGGCCGATACTGGGTGTTCTGGAAGTCCCGGCCGGAACCACCGCCCGTCTCGGCATCAGAGTCGGAGACCATGTCGAACACCGGATTTTTCAATAAACGTCGTTTGCCTACGTCCACCCCTTGCGCGGAAACCCCGCAAGCCTTACCTTCCGCCTATCGGTACCACCCGAGCGGGGAGTGGCGCAGCCTGGTAGCGCATCTGCTTTGGGAGCAGAGGGTCGCTGGTTCGAATCCAGTCTCCCCGACCAGTTTCCGGTTTAAGAGGCGAAAATGAGCGACGTCCGTATCTATAAGCCTA
>JAZFSL010000333.1:0-7651 GCA_036446135.1 Rhodospirillales bacterium
GAAAAAAAATCCGGCCGCAAACGCGAAAAAGATACCCCCGGCACAATTGCTGCCATCGGCAAGGTAACAACGCCCATTCACCCCGGCCCCCACATTGCCGAAGCCGACTGTCCCGAAGTCGGCCTCAAAAAAGACCGCACCCTCGGCTGCGCCCTGTCCTTTCTGCACGCCGGCTCTCAACAGAAGTTTCTCGCTATGCATGGGGGGCGGCCGCAGAGTTAGGATTTTCGAGCGTCTGCCTATGAGTTTAAAACGCCGGCAAAAAGATTTATTGCATGTGTTGCATCGACCGGTTTAGGCGGCAAGGGATAGGTAATATGAACCTTCGCAAAACCACAATAATCAAAGAAACCATCGAATCGAATGGCTTTGAAGCCTGCGACCCAATAACCCGGGTTGTCGCTTTAGCAGTCATCCAAAATCCTTTCGATGGGAATTTCGTCGAGGATTTATCGCCTCTGTTTGATATTGGCGAACAACTAATGGGCGACGCCGTAAAAATGTTTGCTGGGCCTCCAGTCAGCTACGGCAAGGCAACCATCGTTGGCGTTGCCGGCGAATTGGAGCACGGTGGAGCGATGATCCACCCAAAACTGGGCAAGCCAATGCGTGCAGCAGTCGGCGGCGGCAAGGCACTTATTCCTTCAAATGCCAAAGTCGCAGCCGCTGGCGTTCCTATCGACTTGCCGCTCGGGCACAAAGATGAGGCTTGGTCATTCGATCATTTCGATACCATGACCGCGATGGTAGCCGACGCACCGCGCCCCGACGAAATAGTGTTGTGTATGGCTGTTTCCGATGGCTCCCGAACGCATCCCCGAGTTGGCAGCGGTCCAATTATTGATTGATTGGAATGTCCGCTTTGGGGGGTAAAGCGGGCCTACGTCACTCAGGCAGTTTCGTGTAATACGCAATGCGCTCGGATACTACGCCGTCGTTTGCCACCTTGATCAGGCCGCTACCCTGAATACCGGTGCCAGGTATCTCAAACCAGCATGATGCAGTGAGTACACCGTCGTCATCCTTCGTCACGACTTCGGAGAGTTCCATGAATAATCCTTCGTGCGAGCCGCTACGTATGGAGGCTACCGCCTCTTGCAGGCCAGCCATGTACTCCGTGAAATCTGCTTTGGCGATCTTCCCTGCATTGGGGTCATCAAAGACAAACTGATCAGATGTTGCACTTAAAATGGTCTCGCTATCTCCTTTTGTCCAACCCTCCGCATAAGTCCCAAGATAATCCGCTGCGCTCATTCTTCCCTCCCTGAAATAAGATGTTTAAGTCAATAATAGAACTATACGCTATATTTAAATCGATATCTGCCTCGGGCCCTCGGCAGGGTCTACATCTTTCTTAGCCTTTCTTCGCCAGGCTTTCGAGTTTTTCGGACCGGATGGTGTTGCAATCCAGGCCTTGCAGGAAACCGGTGACAGGCAAGACCGTGTAACATAAAAGTTTAACATATTCGTTTTGTATAAATTATTCTGGCGCAGGCCTGTTTGTCCCGCTATAAAGGCCGGCGGTCGTCTCCCGGGGCGGCCAAATGAAAAGCAACTAACGATCCGAATTGAGGGCTCACAACATGTCGATACTGGTACCGCCTCATGGCGGCGGTGAACTGAAATTACTTCTGGCGCCCGAAACCCAACGGGCCGATGAATTGGCCCGGGCCGATAACCTGAAAAAAGTGCCCATGAGCAGCCGCGAAGTGTCTGACGTCCTGATGCTGTCCCAGGGCGCTTATACGCCGCTCGATGGCTTCATGGGTGAAGCCGACTGGCGTGGCGTATGCGCCGATATGAAACTTTCGAACGGTGTCTTCTGGCCGATCCCGATCACCCTTTCGGCCGAGCAGGAACTAGCAGACAGTATCGGCGAGGGTGAGGAAGTGGCCCTGGTCGATGAAGTAACCGATCGCATAATGGCGGTGATGAAGGCCGAGGAAAAATACCTCATCGACCGCGAATTCGAATGTCAGCAAGTTTACACCACCACTGACTTGGAGCACCCCGGCGTCCAGAAAGTCATGGAGCAGCGGGCTGTCAACCTGGGGGGTCCGGTCAGCGTCCTAGACGAAGGTGAATTTCCGTCCATGTTCGGCGACCTCTACGTCCGGCCCTCGGAAAGTCGCGCAATGTTTGCAGAGAAGGGCTGGTCGAGCGTCGCCGCCTTCCAGACCCGCAACCCGATGCACCGCAGCCACGAATACCTGGCCAAGATCGCGGTCGAGATCACCGACGGTGTTTTCATCCATCAGGTCCTTGGCAAACTGAAGGCCGGCGATATCCCGGCCTACGTGCGCACAAAGGCAATCCAGGCGATGATCGACAACTATTTTGTGCCCGGAACTGTGATCCAGGCCGGCTATCCGATCGAAATGCGCTACGCCGGTCCGCGCGAGGCCCTGATCCATGCTTTGATCCGCCAAAACTACGGCTGTTCGCACCTGATTGTCGGCCGCGATCACGCAGGTGTCGGTGACTACTACGGTCCGTTTGACGCGCAGCACATCTTCGATCAGCTGCCGACTGATGCGCTGGTCACCCAGCCCTTGAAGATCGACATCACCTTCTATTGCCAAAAATGTCACGGCATGGCGACGGCAAGGACCTGCCCGCATGGAAAGGAGCAACAGATCCAGGTCTCCGGTACTGAGCAGCGTCGCATGCTGAGCGAGGGCGAAGATGTGCCGATGGAGTTCTCCCGGCCGGAAGTTATCGCGGTGCTCAGGGAATACTACGCGTCGCTGAAGGACTGACGCGTCCGAGGGTGCAAATATTCAGCCGCGTGAGGGTACGCCCATTTTAGGCCTACCCGACGACGCTAAAGGTTAGCCCATCAGCCCGGTCCTTACTCACAAGTTCATCCTCAATGGCGTTCTGTCTTGCCATTTCGAACAGGTCATCGGTTGTGATTAGAGTGCCGTATTCTTCTGCGATTATCTGATAGGTATGGATGAGTTTTCCATCAGCATCTCTAACTTCAACATTTGGCATTGTTTCCTCCCATCATCAGTCTGACTTATATAGCGATGATCATGTCGAAAAAAGTGCTTTGAAATTAGGCTAATGCTAATCTTGCGCTTGCGCTGGCACCTTATAAAATTTTGAGAGTAAATAAGCCTTGTTGCTTTCTAATTTTGAACTAAGGCTTAGTGGAATGGATTTTATTGATGCCCAAAACACCTGAAAAAATCGAAAAAAAAGACGGAACAATCGAGTGGCACCTTGATGAAATTCTGCACCGTGAAGACGGCCCCGCCGTCGAAAAGCCCGACGGAACCCGGGTCTGGTTTCTCCATGGAAAGCAGCATCGCGAAGACGGCCCTGCCGTGGAACATGGGGACGGAAGCAAAGAGTGGTGGCTGGACGGTCAATTGCAGCACACACCACAAAAAATCGAAAAAGAAGATGGAATGATCGAGTGGCAACTTAATGGAAAATTGCACCGTGAAGACGGCCCCGCCGTCGAAAGGCCCGATGGAACTCGGGTCTGGTTTATCCTTGGAAAACAGCACCGCGAAGACGGCCCTGCCGTGGAACATGGGGACGGAAGCAAAGAGTGGTGGCGGAATGGCCAACTGCACTGCGAGGATGGACCCGCCATCATCGAATCAGACGGTACTCTGGAGTGGCATCAGAACGGCATCGCCCACCGGGAAGACGGCCCGGCGGTCATCCGGTCGGACGGCGTGCAGCAGTGGTGGGTGAACGGCGTGCGCCATCGCGAAGATGGTCCCTCCGTAATCGAAGAGCACGCCATGCAGCAATGGTGGGTGCAAGGGCTGCTGCATCGGGAAGACGGTCCCGCCATTGAATATGATGATGGCGCGCGGGAATGGTACCTAGGCGGTATGCCGACCGAGGAAAGTGTGGTCATGGATGCCGAGAAACGCGCCGAATTCCTGAAAAAATTGACCGCTTCTACCTAAAACAAGGACCTTTCAGACGTGCAAAAAGAAAGGGAGGCGTCTAGCGCCCCCCATTTTGCGTTCCCTATCGGGCTTCTAGCGCCAGTCCTAAAAGCTTACGGCTTTTTCGGAGTTTCGTAGGGAACTTCCTTGTGCCACTCGATCCATTCGGTCTTGTAGCCGACGAAACCTTTGTCGTTCTCCGGTTGCTGCTTCGTCGTGTAGTACTCGGTCTTGCCATCCGGAACCGGGTCTTTAGCGTTTACGTTACCCATAATTCAACTCGCTTATTGTCTATTTACAAACCGATACGGTTCCCTGCAAAATTGCAAATCATCGCACCCCAGCATGAAGGGTTTCTCATATCTCAAAAACGGAATATATAGCATGGCGTTGCCGGAGGAAAGCAGCTTTTTTAAGCGCCATATCAGCCAGCCGGAAAAGCAAGATCATGATCTCCGGCACCGAAAAGCGCCCAATGCCGAGCGAAGGTGAGGAGGTAAACCGCCATCCACGGCAAGGGTTTCTTTGCTCGTTTGACAGTTAGAGTAAGACGTTTGTATACCGTGGATATATAATATATATGATAATATGAATATGTCTGGTGAGCATTAACGTGCCAGCGAAATAACGATAACCAACGAAGTAACGAAATCTATTTGAAGGGGGCAGTTTATGTTCGCCAGCAATCCTTTCGCCGAACTAGCGACAATGATACCGATAAGCGTCATACAGGCTTACGTCGTATTGATGGCTATCCTTGTCGTTGGGGGTACGGTACTGGATATGATCCACAAGAAAAGCGCCAAGTACTTTTTTGACAAAGCCAAAGCTGCCGAAGCCTCGCGCACGCGCGAAATTGGTGGGGGTGAAAAGATCGGCATCGCCGTTCAGACCGCCATCGTTGATGTTGCGACATCCGGCGAGTTCTGCAATCCGAAGCGCCGCATCTCGCACCTGTTCACCATGTATGGGTTCATCCTGTTCCTCTTGACGACCGTCGCCTTGGTGTTCGCGTATCCGACCAACGAAGCCCCGGCCATCGTCTCTGAGCTGTGGCACTTGGGCGCCGCCATGGTAATGTTCGGCGGTTACTGGTTCTGGTTCTTTATCCGCGTCGATGTCGCAGCCGAAGGCGTCCCTTGGTACCGCATTGTCAGGGCGGACATGTTTATCCTTTCTCTGCTCGGAACCACGACCTTTGGGTTGCTGTGGTCCATCGCGCAATCCAAAGGGGCCGGCGTTTGGGAAAATGTTTTCTTAGGCCTGCTCATCATTTCCGCCACGGTTCTGTTCGGCGGTGTGCTGTGGTCAAAGTTCGCACACATGTTTTTCAAGCCGGCTGCTGCGTTCAACAAGCGCATCATCAAGGCCGATGGTTCCCTTGAGAACATGCCCGAAATTGGCGATCTGTCGGATCCTGAACTGCAGAAAAGGTTTCCCGATATCCCGGAATATTTGGGTGCCAACCCGCCCAACATGGGGCCCGGTATCAAGCGCGAAGCGCCCGGCCATTACTGATATTCAATCCTCAAGATTCTTCTGAAGAGAGAGACTTAAACTATGCCTACTTTTGTATACATGACCCGATGCGACGGGTGTGGGCACTGCGTTGATATCTGCCCATCCGACATCATGCACATCGATAAGACGTATCGTCGTGCCTACAATATCGAACCCAATATGTGTTGGGAGTGTTACTCCTGCGTCAAGGCTTGCCCGCAGAATGCGATTGATGTGCGCGGTTACGCCGACTTTGCGCCGCTTGGTCACAGCGTTCGCGTCGACCGCGATGAGGAAAAGGGTGTCATTGCCTGGCGCGTCAAGTTCCGCAACGGCAAAAAAGATATGAGCCTGCTGGCGCCGATCACCACCAAGCCATGGGGCACGGGCTACCCGGAACTTGCGAGTGAACCCGCTCCGACCCAGGAACAGCGCGATAGTGAGCTACTGTACAACGAGCCGAAGTACCTCCGCATGGATGACGGTGGTTTGCATACCCTCGAATCCAACGGCCTCGAGTTGAAGGAAGGGGTGTACTACTAATGGCTTACAAAACAATCGTCGAAGACAATATCGACATCCTCGTCGCCGGCGCGGGCCTTGGCGGTACCGGCGCAGCTTTCGAGGCCCGTTTCTGGGGCCAGGACAAGAAGATCGTGATCGCCGAAAAAGCCAATATCGATCGCTCCGGCGCCGTCGCCCAGGGGCTGTACGCGATCAACTGCTACATGGGTACCCGCTTTGGTGAGAACAACCCGGAAGACCACGTGCGCTACGCGCGTATTGATTTGATGGGTATGTTGCGAGAAGACCTGGCGTTTGACATGGCCCGCCACGTCGACTCCACGGTCCACAATTTCGAAGATTGGGGCCTTCCGATAATGCGCGACAAGGAAAAGGGGTCCTACCTGCGTGAAGGCCGCTGGCAGATCATGATCCACGGTGAATCTTACAAGCCGATCGTGGCCGAAGCCGCGAAGAAGTCGGCCGACAAGGTCTACAACCGTATCTGCATCACCCATCTGCTGATGGACGATGCCAAGGAAAACCGCGTCGCGGGTGCTGTCGGCTTCAATGTTCGCACGGGTGACTTCCACGTCTTCAAATCCAAGACGGTCGTTTGCGGCGCCGGTGGCGCATCGAACATCTTCAAGCCGCGTTCCGTCGGCGAAGGTTCCGGTCGTGTTTGGTACGCACCGTGGTCCTCTGGTTCCGCTTACGCGTTGATGATCAATGCGGGCGCCAAGATGACCCAGATGGAAAACCGTATCGTTTTGGCTCGCTTCAAAGACGGTTACGGCCCGGTGGGCGCGTACTTCCTACACCTCAAGACGTACACGCAAAACGCTTATGGCGAGGAATATGAATCCAATTGGTTCCCCGCCCTGCAAAAGATGGTCGGTAAGGAATACCTGGATCCGGAAGTTTCGCACCTCACCCACCGTCCGATCCCGACCTGCCTGCGTAACCACTGCATAATCAACGAAGTGAACGCGGGCCGTGGGCCAATTCACATGGTTACCATGCACTCGTTCCAAGACCCGCATCTGGAAGATATCGGTTGGCACAACTTCTTGGGCATGACCGTTGGTCAGGCTGTTCTGTGGGCTGCTACGGACGTTGACCCGAAGAACGAAAACCCGGAACTGACCACGTCAGAACCATACGTCATGGGTTCCCACGCCACCGGCAGTGGTGCTTGGTGTTCGGGCCCTGAGGACGTTTCCCCGCCTGAATATTACTGGGGTTACAACCGCATGACGACCGTCGAAGGCCTGTTTGGCGCCGGTGACGCGGTTGGTGGTACGCCGCACGCGTTTTCGTCCGGCTCCTTCACCGAAGGTCGCCTGGCTGCGAAAGCTGCTTGTAAGTACATTGACGATGGCAAGGCCGAAGGCATCAACGTTTCCGATGCTACGATCGCCAATCTCAAAGAGGAAGTCTTCAAGCCAATGGAGCACTACAAGGTCCACCGCAACGAAATCGTTGCCGGTACGGTCAACCCGAACTACCACAACCCGCGTCAGGGTCTCGACCGTCTGCAAAAGTTGATGGACGAGTACGGCGGCGGGGTGACGGTTAACTACATGACCAACGACAAGCTGCTGAGCATCGGTCTCAAGAAGCTCAAGATCATGGAAGAAGATCTTGAGAAGATTGCTGCCGAAGACCTTCACGAATTACTTCGTGCATGGGAGTTGAAACACCGCCATCGTACGTCCGAAAGCGTGTTGCAG
>JAZFSL010000334.1:0-2260 GCA_036446135.1 Rhodospirillales bacterium
GGGCGCGCAGCACATACAAGCTGCTGAGCAGGAATCGTTTGGGGTATTTTCCGCCGAGTACGCCGAAGACCCAGGTGCCGATGATGTTGAAAAAACCGATCAGCGCGATGGCCGTGGCGCCCATGGACGCGCCGAAGCCCAGGTCCTGCAGGTAGGCGGGCAGATGCACGGCGAGGAAAGCGACCTGGAATCCACAGACGAAGAAGCCGGCGGTCAGAAACCGGAAACTCCTGTCGCTCAAGGCTTCCTGCACGGCTTGCTTTAGGGTTTGGGACGGACCTTGGTGGTGCGTCGTTTCTCCGGGACGGCCGGTCAACGCCGCCGCCAGGATCGTCATCATCAGGGCCAGAAAGACCAGATACACCAGCGCCATGGACCAGCCGAAACTTTCGATCAGGCCGAGACTGACCGGCGCCATGTAAAGTTGTCCGAAAGAACCGCCGGCGCTGGCGATGCCTAGGGCCATGGAGCGCTTTTCCAAACTGACGCGCCTAGCGACGACGGCCAGGACGACGGCAAACCCGGTGGCGGCCTGGGCGAAGCCGATGATCAGGCCGGTGCCGATATTCAGCCCTAGCGTTCCTTCCGCATGGGCCATGACCCAAAGCCCGCCGGCATAGACGAGGCCGCCGAAAGCGATCATGCGCCCGGAACCGTACTTGTCCGCGAGCGCGCCCAGGGGCGGCGAAAACAGCCCCCACATCAGGTTCTGCAACGCCATGGCGAAGGCGAAGCTCTGGCGGTCCAGGCTTAAGTCCGCCGTCATTACCGGCAGCATCAAGCCGAAATTCTGGCGTATGCCGAGACCGATGGAGGTGACTAAAAAAGCGGCTAAAACAACCAGCCAGACATGGCGTTTTAAAATGTTGGCCATGAAAAATATCTCTGAACTATTGCACACGGAACGGCGCCGCAGTCTCCTGCGGCGACGCCCTTTGTATCATATAGTGCGGTTTAGGTGGTCCAGAAAGGTTTTCGTGCTTCCGTTTCGAGATCGGCGCGGCTCAGTCCGACGTCAGCAAGCGTGCGGTCGTCCAGTTGGCGGAGCCGTTGGCGGGATTCCGAGCGCCGCTGCCAGCGGCTTAGGGTTTCCAGGACGAGGGCCGGGAATATCCTTATCCAGACCTTCATCCGAAAAACGGCAACCTTGAAATTTTGTTCGCCTAACGAGGGCTGAACGGAGAAATCACTGCTCGGGCATGTCGTGGTGGTCATTATCTTCTCCTTCATCGGTGTGAGTCTTCAAATAGGGTTGGTGTTGGGCCAAGATTTAGCCCCATACGGCCTCATTGACAAACGACAATTTCTCATTAATAGATTAGATAATATAATGAATAAAATATTTAATACCATAAATTATCATATTATATCAAATAGATATAAATCTTAACGTGATTTTCTCTTTGCCAACAAATAAGTTTAAGTTATTATTAATTTATGCCCAGAGCCCTCCCATCCCTGAACGGGTTGCGCGCCTTCGAGGCCGCCGCCCGGCATCTCAATTTCACCCGCGCCGCAGACGAATTGAACGTCACCCAAGCCGCCGTCAGTCATCAGATCAAGGCCCTGGAAGAACGTCTAGGCCGGCCTCTGTTCCGCCGCCTTAACCGGAAACTGCTGTTGACCGACGCCGGGCAGACATTGTTGCAGCCCATGACCCAGGCATTTTCCCTGATGAAGGATGCCGTCGGTCAGATAGAGGAAGACGCGTCGGGCGGCGTGCTGACCGTCAGCACGGTCGATTCCGTCGCCGCCAACTGGCTGGTGCCGAGGATGGGGCGCTTTCAGGCGTTGCATCCGGAGATCAATTTACACATCGCCATTTCCGAAGACCTGGTCGACTTCAGTGACGGCAGCGTCGATGTAGCGCTCAGGTACGGCAGGGGGAATTATCCCGGTCTGCATACGGTAAAGATGATGGACGAGGACCTGTTTCCGGTGTGCCGGCCGCGGTTGTTAACCGGCGATCCGCCACTGCTAAAACCCGACGACCTCAGTCATTTCACCCTGTTCCATGACGACGTGCTGTGGGACTGGTCCGATTGGTTTAAGGCGGCGGGTATCAGCGGCGAAGGTTTCCGGCACGGACCGCGCCTGACCCATTCCAATCTGGTGATTCAGGCTGCCCTTGCTGGTGACGGCGTCGCCCTGGCCCGCAGCCGTCTGGTAGCGGACGATTTGGCAGCTGGGCGGCTGGTCAAACCCTTCGATATTTCCATCGAGTCGGAATGGACCTATTACGTTGTCTCGGCCGAGGTGG
>JAZFSL010000335.1:0-4177 GCA_036446135.1 Rhodospirillales bacterium
CCAGCGAGCTTTTGCCGGTGCCGCGCGCCCCCCACAACAGCGCATTGTTAGCCGGCAGGCCGTCGGCGAAACGCTGCGTGTTATCCATCAACAGGTCCATCTGGTCGTCGATGCCCTTCAGCAAAAAGATTTCAACCCGGTTGACGTCCTTAATGGCTTCAAGCCGCTTGTCATCAGCGTGCCAAACAAAAGCGTCGGCATCCATCAGCCCGTCGCTGGTAATCGGTGGCGGGGCCAGGTGTTCAAGCGCGTCGGCGATGCGTTCCAGAACCGGGCTCAAAGCATTTGCCGGGAAGCCGGCGTTGTCACCCATAGCCGGGGCGCCGGAATTGTCGCTCATAAAGGCGCGCAGTTTTTCCACCGTGCGCGTGGTTACCCCCTTGCCGCTGCGAAGGCGCGCCATCAGCTTGCCGTCGTTGGCGGCTTCCCGCCCAAAGGTGGTCTCGGCCATGCCGGTGGCGCCAAGGAAGGCGTCGATTTCGTTTAGAAGTTCTGTTTGGATCGTCATAGCGTTACAATTATGGGAAAAATCCGCCTATGTCAATTCAAAAATATAAACATTATTTCAGATACTTAACGATAATTATGTTGGAAAACTTAGCAAAAAGTAGAAATTTTCCCACAGATGGGAAAAAGCCGCTTCCAAGGCAACCCGGGACGGCCGGGCATTGGCTTGCGATCACCGTCCTTTGCGTTTGCAACTGCTGCGCGGGCGGTTATAGTCCGCCTTCGTTTCAAGTGTTTGATTTTATTGAGGGGTGCTGAATGTTCGTTTCGCCAGCTTATGCACAGGCCGCCGGAGGCGGGGCCGCCGGAGGATTTGAAGCCTTCTTACCGCTGATTCTGATTTTCGTGGTTTTCTATTTTCTTCTCATCCGTCCGCAGCAGAAGAAAATGAAAGAACAGAAAGCCATGTTGGCCGCCATTCGGCGCGGCGACAAAGTGGTTACCGGCGGCGGCATTATCGGCACCGTCAGCAAGGTCATCGATGACCATGAGGTTTCCGTCGAAATTTCCGACGGCGTCAAGGTCCGGGTCCGGCGCGAGTTGATTTCTACCGTGCTGTCGAAAACCCAGCCGGTAGACGATGATAAGAAGCCTGACGCCGCCAATGAGGACGACGACAAGAACAAGAAGAACAAGAAAAACAAGAAATAGGGTTTCGAGCGCGAACAAACTCCATGGTTCATTTCGCTAAGTGGAAAATTATTCTGGTGCTGGCCATTTGTACTTTGGGCCTGGGCTTTTCTGCGCCTAATTTCATTTCCGCCCAGCAGGCCTCGGCCTTGCCGGATTGGTTGCCGGGCAAACAGGTCAGCTTAGGCCTCGACCTGCAAGGCGGCTCGCACCTGTTGCTGGAAGTCGATTCTGGCGCCGTGATAAGAGAAGCCCTGGAGACCTTGGTCGATTCCATGCGTGGGGAACTGCGAAAAGCCAGGATCCGCTATACGGGCCTTGGCGTCGCCGGGATGGCGACGACGGTTACCATCAAGGATGCGGAAAAAGCCGAAGCGGCGCGGCAGTTGTTGCGCGCGCTGAGCACCGACATGGTGCTCGACTACGACGGCAACAAGATCACCATGACAATGACCGAGCGTGCCATCCGCGATCGCAAGACGTCAGCCGTGCAGCAGTCCATTGAAATCGTCCGCCGCCGGGTCGATGAAACCGGCACCCGCGAGCCGACTATTCAGCGTCAGGGCGATGACCGCATTCTCGTCCAGCTTCCGGGCATTGATGATCCCGAACGGATCAAACGACTGCTGGGCAAGACAGCAAAAATGAGTTTCCATCTGGTTGACCAGCGCAATTCTGTCGAGGCCGCCTTGGCCGGGCGCATTCCGCCGGGGTCCAGGCTGTTGCCGTCTGACGAAGCCAGCGCCAATGGCCAACCCCAGATGTACCTGATCAAGAAACGGGTCATGGTTTCAGGCGATACACTGGTTGATTCCCAGCCTTCGTTTGATTCCCGCAGCAACGAGCCGGTAGTGACTTTCCGTTTTGATTCTGCCGGCGCCAAGCGGTTTGGCCGGGCGACGTCGAAAAACGTCGGCAAGCTGTTCGCTATTATCCTGGATGGCAAAGTCATCAGCGCGCCGGTTATTCGTGAGCCGATTTTGGGCGGCTCGGGACAAATTTCCGGCAGCTTTACTGTGCAAACCGCCCAGGACCTGGCCCTGTTACTGAGAGCCGGCGCTTTGCCTGCGCCGTTGACGATTTTGGAAGAGCGCAGCGTCGGGCCGGGGCTGGGGGCGGATTCCATCGCCGCGGGTAAGGTTGCCTCGATCATCGGTATTATCGCCGTGGTTATTTTTATGGGCGCGGCCTATGGCCTGTTTGGCGTCATGGCCGATGTCGCATTGATGATGAACATGTTTTTGATTTTGGCGGCGCTGAGTTTTCTGCAAGCGACATTAACGTTGCCGGGGATTGCCGGGATCGTGTTGACGGTCGGTATGGCGGTGGATGCCAATGTGCTTGTGTTTGAACGTATCCGCGAAGAGGTCCGGGCCGGACGGACGCCGATTTCGGCTGTTGATGCGGGCTATTCCCGTGCCTTTACCACCATTATCGACGCCAATCTGACGACACTGATTGCGGCGTTGCTGTTGTATGTTTTTGGTTCCGGTCCGGTCAGGGGCTTTGCGGTGACCTTGTCTATCGGCATCGTCACATCGATGTTTACGGCGATTATGCTGACCCGGCTGTTTGTCGTCACCTGGCTCAGGCGCACACGACCTGAAAAACTGCCGTTGTAGGGGCGAGAAGAGATGCGCGGATTCAATTTAGTACCTGCCGGCGTTAATTTCCGGTTTATCTCCCGGAAGAAGATGTTCTTTGTCTTCTCCGCGCTTTTGGTGGTGGGCGCGATCGGTATGTTTACGATCAAGGGGCTTAGTTACGGTATCGATTTTCAGGGCGGCATCATGATTGATGTGCGTACCCCCGAAGCCGCCGACATTGGCGCCATGCGCAGCCGGTTGTCGAAGCTCGGCCTGGGCGAGGTCGCCTTGCAGGAATTCGGCCAGCCCGACGATGTATTGATCCGCATTCAGAAGCAAGAAGGCGGCGAGGCCGCCCAGCAAGCCGCCGTGGCCAAGGTCAAAGAAGCGCTCGGCGAGAAGATCGAATACCGGCGCACGGAATTTGTCGGGCCCAAGGTTTCCGAAGAATTGTTCTGGGATGGGGTGATGGCGGTCAGCTACGCCATCCTGGCCATTCTTGTTTACATATGGTTCCGCTTCGAGTGGCAGTTCGGCATCGGCGCTATCGTGGCGCTGCTCCATGATGTGCTGACGACCATCGGCCTGTTCGCGTTGCTGGGGCTGGAATTCAATTTGTCGACGGTGGCGGCGATCCTGACCATTGCGGGCTACTCCATCAACGACACGGTGGTGGTCTATGACCGGGTGCGGGAAAATCTGCGCAAGTTCAAGAAGATGTCGCTACCGGAGCTTTTGAATAACTCCATCAACCAGACTTTGTCCAGGACGGTGATGACCAGTGTGACGACGTTGCTGGCGTTGCTGGCGCTGTATTTCTTAGGCGGCGAGGTGATCCGGGACTTCAGCTTCGCCATGATCTGGGGCGTTATCATCGGTACCTATTCGTCGATTTGTCTGGCCGTGCCGGTGCTGTTGTATCTGAATATCCGGCGTGGCGGTCTTGGTAGTGACAGGGGCGGCGATAAGGGTGACACAGCGGAGGCGGCGGCCTTCGAGGCCCCGTAGTAGACCTATCTCCGGGCTGGATATCACGCCACAACTTCCCGCCGGCCGGCAACTGATCCAGGGCTATGGCGGCGGCGCGTTCCGTATCGGCAGCGACGAACATCAGGGTTCGGTGCTTGTGTTACCGGAGATTACGAAAAGCTGGTCGGCCACCGGGACTGACGAGATTACCCTTGATAGCCTGTCTGCGTTATCCGGTGACAACCCTGCTGACATTCTGATTGTCGGATGTGGCGACGTCTTTCAGGCCCCGCCCGCCGGACTAAAAGACGGGCTTAAGGAATGGGGGATGGTGCTGGAGTGGATGGACACCGGGGCAGCGTGCCGCACGTTCAATGTCTTGTTGGTCGAGGACCGCGCCGTTTGTGCGGCGCTGATCGCGATAGACTAAAACCCCAAAAGAAAACGGGGCCCGAAGGCCCCGCTTCCCCCAGGGTCCGTCGTCG
>JAZFSL010000336.1:0-2108 GCA_036446135.1 Rhodospirillales bacterium
TTCCGCCAGGCCAACGAAGACATAGACGGAATTGTTACCTCAAGTGGCAAAATCACCAATCGTGGCCAAAAAATCAATGACGTGCAATTGGAAGACGAAACCCCCGGGGATGCAATCGAGGCCCCCGGCTCCCGGCCGCACCTGAAAGAAGTTTAAGTATATTTATACCGGCCGGCGGTCTTTGACCGCGGCGGCCAGGGTGCCGTCGTCCAGATAATCCAGCTCGCCGCCCACCGGTACCCCGTGCGCCAGTTCCGTCACCTTGACCCCTTTGCCCGACAATTGGTCGTTCAGGTAATGGGCCGTAGTCTGGCCGTCGACGGTGGCACTGGTGGCGAGAATGACTTCCTTGATGCCGCCTTCACCGATACGTCCAAGCAGGGCCGGGATATTTAAATCATCCGGCCCCACCCCATCCAGTGCCGAGAGCGTGCCTCCCAGCACATGGTACAGGCCCTTGAACATGACGGCGCGTTCCAGCGCCCAAAGGTCGGCGATATCTTCGACCACGCAAATCAGGGTTTTGTCCCGGCGCTCGTCCGCACACAGGCTGCATGGGTCATGGGAATCTAGATTGCCGCAGGTCGAACAGGTCTTGATGGTGGCAATGGCGTCGCCCATCGCCTTGGTCAGCGGTTGCGCCAGGGATTCGCGCCGCTTGATCAGGTGCAGCACGGCGCGGCGGGCCGAGCGCGGCCCCAACCCCGGCAATTTCGCCAGCAAACTGATTAAATGTTCGATTTCTGTGGAAACCATTTTTCTAGAAAGGAAGCTGCAAACCCGGCGGCAGCGGCAGGCCGCCAGTAATGTCTGACATCATATCGCGGGCGGCCGAAACTTGTTCCGCCTTGGCGGCGTGAAAGGCCGCCAGGATAAGGTCTTCCAGCATCGCCATGTCCTGCTGGTCGACCACGGAGGGATCGATGGAAAGTTTTTTGGCTTCCCCTTTACCGTTCAGCGTTACCCGGACCATGCCGTTGGCGGCGCTGCCGGTGATTTCCAATTCGGTCAGCTTTTCCTGCATGTCGGCCATTTTGCCTTGCAGTTCTTGGGCTTGCTTCAACATTTTTCCGATGTTTTTCATTCGCGCTTTCTCTTTCTTCGGGGCGTGGTAATCAGTGTATAACACTGATGAAGGTCAATACCATGCAACATCAAAGTCTCTTCGTCTTCGATATTGAAACCGTACCCGATACGGACGCGGCGCCTAACCTCACGGGCGTCGACGATGCGGACGTACAGGTCCGGCGCGACGCGCTGGAACAATATCACCTGGACAAGACAGGTGGCAAAAATGCCTTCCCGCGCCAGCCATTTCACAAGATCGTCGCCATCAGTTTCCTGGAAGCCGAGATCGAACGCAATGGCCGCCAGGAGGCCTATCTGCTGCGCGAGTTGCGCTCCGGCGGCGAGGCGGGGTTTGACGAGCGCCAGTTGCTGGAAGGTTTTTTCGGCTATTTTGAACGCCTCAAACCTCGCCTTGTCAGCTTCAACGGCCGCGGTTTCGATTTGCCGGTGCTGAAATACCGGGCCATGGTGCACGGCGTCACTGCGCCCTGGCTCTATGATGCCGGCGATAAATGGAACAGCTATCAAAGCCGCTATTCATCCGATTGGCACTGCGACCTGCTGGAGGTGTTATCGGATTTCGGTGCTTCGGCCCGGGTCAGTCTCGATGAAGTCTGCGCCGCCATGGGCTTTCCCGGCAAGTTCGGGGTATCGGGCGGCGATGTTGCGGCGATGATCGATGACGGGCGCGTCGACGACGTCCGCCATTACTGCGAAACCGATGTCTTGAATACCTATCTGGTCTATTTGCGCTTGGGCCTGCACCGCGGAACGCTGACCCGGGACGACTACAACGCCGCCATTGCCGATATCGTCTCCCTGATCGAGCAGGAAGGCGCAAAGCGGCCTTACCTGAACGAATTCATGGATGCCTGGGGGATTGCGTCAGACAATACGTTTACACTCTAACCCCCCCAACATCTCTTTGAATACATCCCCGGAGCGACCCACGCCAGCGCCGGAAACTTCAGCGGTGCCTCTCCCGCAACCCAGAGTCACGGCGGAAATAGGGGCGGAAAGAAGAATTAATCGTCGCCGGG
>JAZFSL010000337.1:0-6355 GCA_036446135.1 Rhodospirillales bacterium
CCGCCGATTACCCCGGCGGCGATGATGAAGGCCTGGTTTTCCGAGCCGGCGGTGATGAAGGTCGCCGCAATCCAGACCAGCGACAGAAACAGCGCCGCGACGCCGATGCCGACCATCGGGCGGGCCGACAGGTGCTGGATGGTCGTTTCAAGTTTGAAGAATTTGGAAAGGTCTTTGGTGGTGGTTTCTTTGAAGCTGTTTGACGTTTCAGCCATGCTTTATTGGTCCTCTATAACGAAGTTTGGTTGGGACATAAAAAAACCCGGCAAAGAACCGGGTCCGTTTTGGGAAAAAGCGACAATCATGGCTTCGGAACCAACGCGGCGCCGTTGTGGGTTTGATTTCCGAAACCACTAGCATGTTGCGGAGGAAATACCCTGAATCATCTTTGAAACCAAGTGTTTTATTCGCCGCCCGCAAGGCCATGGAAAGACTGGGTTTCAGGCCTTCTTTCCGGGCCGTTGGTGGGACGGCGATGAGAATAATAATGGCCGTTTCCCGGATGGATTCGTCTTGTCGATTTCCCGCCGGTACTTGCTTGTTGTTCATTGCCTCGGCCATGATGCGTGAAAAGGAGTGCACGCGACGTGCTGAAAATCCGAAACCTGACCCGTCCCGGGCTGCGGTCTGCGGACCTGGACCTGAGCGAAGGCGAATGTGTTGCTTTGGGTGGGCCGTCGGGATCGGGCAAATCGATTTTCCTGCGCGCCATTGCCGACCTTGACCCCAACGACGGCGAGGTCAGCCTGGAAGGGCTTGCGCGCGACCAGACGCCGGCGCCGACATGGCGCAAACGCGTCTGTTACGTGCCCGCCGAGGCCGGCTGGTGGGCGGACCGGGTGGCAGGTCACTTCCCCGACCCGGACATCGCCCGCCCCTTGATGGTGCGCTTAGGGCTTGCGCCCGACGCGCTGGACTGGGAGGTGACGCGTTTATCGACGGGTGAAAAACAACGCTTGGCCTTGTGCCGGGCGCTGCTCGCCGCGCCCAAGGTGTTGTTGCTGGACGAGCCGACATCGGGGCTGGACCCAGAAACCTCTGCCAAGGTCGAAGCGATGTTGCATGAACGGCTTGCGGGCGGCGCCGCCATGGTTATCGTCACCCATGACGCGGCGCAGGCGGGGCGCATGGCGAAACGGCAATTGCACATGGAAAGTGGCGTCTTGGGCCCGCTTGCGGGAGACGGTGCATGACCTTCATTACCCTCAGCTACTGGGACATCGCGCTGGCGGCAACATTGCTGATTTTCAATGCGGGCCTCTCCTTTTTCCTGCGTCTGGGGCTTGGCAAACGCCTGATGATTGCCGGCCTGCGCATGGCCGTGCAACTGACGTTGGTCGGTCTGGTGCTGAAAACCTTGTTCGCCTTGTCGTCGCCCTGGTTCACCGGGTTTGCTGCCCTGGTCATGGTTTTGTTCGCCGGACGTGAGGCCATGGCCCGCCAGGAACGAAGCTTCGAGGGGTTTTGGTCTTATGGCATTGGCACCGGGTCAATGATGGCGGCGGGGCTTATCGTCACGGTGTTCGGGTTGAGCACGCAAATTTCCCCCGACCCCTGGTACGATCCGCGCTATGCCATCCCGGTGCTGGGCATGATTTTGGGCAATACCATGAACGGCGTCAGTTTGGGGTTGGACCGCCTGGTGTCCGGGGCTTATCAGCAACGCGGCGCCATCGAGGCGCAGTTGATGTTGGGCGCCGATATTTCCGAGGCCATGCGGGGCATTGCGCGCGACGCGCTGCGCGCCGGACTGATGCCTATTATCAACTCAATGGCGGCGGCGGGTCTGGTGTCGTTGCCGGGGATGATGACCGGGCAAATACTCGCCGGCGTGGCCCCGGTGGAAGCGGTGAAATACCAAATTTTGATCATTTTTCTGATTTCCGGCGGCACCGGATTGGGGACTTTAGTCGCCGTTATCAGCGGCGCCCGGCGGCTGACGGATTCCCGTCACCGCCTGCGCCTCGACCGATTGTCGGCAAAAACCGACAAATAGGCTCTTTATGTCGGCGGGGGTGGCGTGTAATACACTGCGAGACCCCGAAACAAAGCCAAAAAGGTCTGGTTCTTTGGATAGCAGTGTCCCGGAATATTCCGTCGTCGTGCCGGTTAAAAACGAGGCCGACAATATCGCTCCCCTGATTGATGAAATCAGCCAGGCGATGAAGTCTGCTGGCAGCTATGAAATTGTTTGTGTCGATGACGCCAGCATCGATGCGACGCTGGATGTTCTGGCGGCGCAGGGAACGAGGTGTCCCGAATTGCGCGTCATCCGTCATAAATCGTCGGCCGGACAAAGCGCCGCCATCACCACCGGCGTCATCGAGGCGAAGGGGGCGGCTATCATTACCCTCGACGGCGACGGGCAAAACGATCCCGCCGATATCCCCAACCTGCTGGCGGATTTCAGGCAAACCGATGATGCCGATAAAATCCTGGTCACGGGACGCCGCGCCAAACGCCGCGATACGTTGGTCAAGCGGGTATCGTCACGCATCGCCAATGCGGTTCGAAGCACTCTGTTGGGCGACGACACGCCGGACACGGGCTGTGGGCTCAAGGTTTTCTCGCGCCAGGCCTATCTCGATATGCCTCGCTTCGATCACATGCACCGCTTCCTGCCGGCATTGATGAAACGCCAGGGCGGCGAAGTGCGTTCGGTGACGGTCAACCACCGGCCCCGCCAGCATGGCGCGACTAATTACGGCCTGTTTGACCGTTTGGGTGTCGGCATTGTCGATCTTTTGGGCGTCATGTGGCTGAAGCGGCGGGCCGTTAAGTCTGAGAAGGATGATGGTGCATGAGCGCCAAAATCCTGTTTCGAAGCTCGGCGCTATTTATCTCATTAGTCATTCTGGGCGTAGTCATGAAAACCACCGGGCTCGGCATTTTTTTTGACGAAACCTGGATCGACAAGGTCGTTCGTGGCCATGGGGCCCAAGGGATTCTGATCTTCGTCGGCGTCGGCTGGGGGCTGACGTCCGTCGGCCTGCCGCGCCAATTGGTGGCTTTTCTGGGCGGTTATGCTTTCGGCTTTGTTTTCGGAACGGGGTTGGCCCTGGCGGCGGCGACGCTCGGCTGCGTGACGGCGTTTATGTTCGCCCGCCTGCTCGGCCGCGAACTGGTGGCCAGAAAAATCTCCGAGCGCATCAAGCGTATCGATGATTTTCTCAGCGACAACCCGTTTTCCATGACCTTGCTGATCCGCCTGTTGCCGCTCGGCAGTAATTTTCTCACCAACCTTGCCGCCGGCGTTTCCAGCGTCAGCCCGTGGCCGTTTTTCGCCGGCTCAGGCCTCGGTTATATCCCGCAAATGGTGGTGTTCGCCCTCGTCGGCAGCGGCATTGCGCTGGATCCGGGTCTTCGCATCAGTCTCAGCGCCGTGCTTTTTGTCGTCTCGGGGCTGATCGGCATTTCCCTTTATCGCAAATACCGCCACGGCAAGACCTTCGACGCGGCGCTGGAAGAAGACCCCGCCCGATGATGGCGCGCCAAGGCCCGGCGATATTGTGGACCGGGTTATGGCTGGTGGTCATGGCGGTGGCGCTGGTGACCCGCCCGTTTTTGCCGGTCGATGAAACGCGCTATCTGGCCGTCGCCTGGGAAATGTGGTTAAGCGGCGATTATCTGGTGCCGCACCTGAACGGCGAAACCTATAGTCACAAGCCGCCGTTGCTGTTCTGGCTGATCAACGCAGGCTGGGGTGTGTTCGGGGTCAACGACTGGTGGCCGCGCCTCGTCGCGCCGATGACCGGATTGGCCAGCCTGTTTCTGAGTGCGCGGCTGGCCCGCGAGCTATGGCCGGAAATCAAAGACATCGCCAACACCGCACCGCTTTTACTGTTCGGCGGCTTGTTTTGGACAATTTTTACGACCCTGACCATGTTCGACATGATGCTGACCTTGTTTACCTTGCTCGCCCTGCTCGGCGTTGTGCGGGCGTGGCGGAGGGGCCATATATCTGGAATCGTCCTGTTCGGCATTGGCATCGGGCTCGGCGCGCTGACCAAGGGCCCGGCGATATTATTGCATACCCTGCCCGTGGCCCTGTTGGCGCCGTGGTGGGGCCGGGGGGGGGCTGATATATGGCAAGGCCGCAAGGGCGCCTGGTATGCCGGTGTTTTTGCCGCCGTCAATCTGGGTGTGGCCATTAGCCTGGCCTGGGCCATTCCGGCGGGCATGAATGGTGGCGAGGCTTACCGCGAGGCAATTTTCTGGGGCCAGTCGGCGGGGCGCATCGTGTCGTCGTTCGCCCACCAGCAGCCCTGGTGGTTTTATGGCGCGGCGCTGCCGGTGCTGTTGCTGCCGTGGTCGATCTGGCCGCCCCTTTGGCGGGCCGGGTGGGCGGCGCGGCGCTTGAATTTGGGCGACGGCGGCGTGCGGTTCTGTATCGCCTGGTTGGTGCCGGCGGCATTGGTTTTTTCCGCCATCAGCGGCAAGCAGTTCCATTACCTGCTGCCGGAACTGCCGGCCATCGCCCTGGTGATGGCGTGGGTTCTGTTGCGTACAGGAGAAGAAAAAGCGTCTCGCTTCGATCCGGTGTTGCCGGGGCTGTTGGCGGTGCTGGTCGGTGGCGTGCTGCTTGTTGCTCTTCCGATGCTTCCCCTGACGCCGCCGCCATGGCTGGATCTGGTGGCGACCCAGTGGGGCGGTTTTTTGGCGGCGGCGGGCGTGATGGTGCTGTTTACGGGTGGTTTTTCCCGGTCACGCCAAATCTGCATTCTCAGTGCCCTGTCGGCGGCGTTTATTATCACCAGCCATATGGTGTTCAAGCCCGTGCTGGCCGCCGTTTATGACCTGAAGCCCGTGGCCGAGCGCCTCGCCAAGTGGCAGAAGGATGGCATTCCGCTGGCCAATTTCAGCAAGTACCACGGCCAATACCAGTTTCTGGGCCGGCTGAAAAAGCCGATTGTCCAGGTCGGTATGCTGTCGCCGGATACGCAGAAATTTATCGAAGCCAATCCCCAGGGCCTGATCATCGCCTATCATGAGAAACTGCCGGCCAGGGCTGTGCCGATCGCCGTCTATCGGTTTCGCTCCCGCCTGATCGCAATTTGGCCGGCTAAAACGGTCAAAGAATTTCCTGGCATCACTGCGCGCACGCCGATCCAATAAACCCCAGTTTCTGAAGAAAAATCGCTGATTTGGCTGCCTAATTTTCCTGGGGGGCTTGACGGGGCGGGGAAAGCCCCATACATCTATGGCACTCAAGCATGGCGAGTGCTAACAACCGCCTATAAACCTTTTAATTCCAAACAGTTCACGGAGATTGAACGATGAAACTTACACCGCTGCATGACCGCGTTTTGGTTAAACGCGTAGAGCAGGACACCAAAACCGCTGGCGGAATTATCATTCCCGATACCGCTCAGGAGAAGCCGATGGAAGGCAAGATCATTGCCGTCGGTTCCGGCACCCGGAGCGAAGACGGAAAGCTTACGCCGCTGGATGTTAAAGCCGGCGACACCATTTTATTCGGTAAATGGTCGGGCACAGAGGTCACCATCGATGGCGATGAGCTGATCATCATGAAAGAGTCCGACATCATGGGCATCATTAGTAAGAAATAAGGGACGGAAAAAATGCCAGCTAAAGAAGTTAAATTCAGCACCGACGCCCGCACGCGCATGCTTGCCGGCGTTGATATCTTGGCCGACGCGGTCAAGATTACGCTTGGCCCCAAGGGCCGCAACGTGGTCCTCGACAAGGCCTTCGGCGCGCCGCGCATCACCAAGGACGGCGTCACTGTCGCCAAGGAAATCGAACTTGCCGACAAGTTCGAGAACATGGGAGCCCAAATGGTCCGCGAAGTCGCTTCCAGAACCGCCGACGAAGCCGGTGACGGCACCACGACGGCGACCGTTCTGGCCCAGACCATTGTCCGTGAAGGCGTCAAGGCGGTGGCCGCCGGGATGAACCCCATGGACCTCAAGCGCGGCGTCGATCTGGCCGTGGAAGCGGTGATCGCTTCGTTGCATAAATCGTCCAAGACGGTTTCCACCAGCGGCGAAATCACCCAGGTCGGCACCATTTCCGCCAATGGCGACACGGAAGTCGGCGAAATGATTGCCGAAGCCATGGAACGTGTCGGTAACGAAGGCGTCATCACGGTGGAAGAGGCCAAAGGCCTGGACACCGAGTTGGACGTCGTCGAAGGCATGCTGTTCGACCGTGGCTACACGTCTCCCTACTTCGTCACCAACGCCGAAAAGATGAACTGCGAGATGGAAAACCCCTACATCCTGATCCATGAAAGCAAGCTCTCGGGCCTTCAGCCCATGCTGCCTTTGTTGGAGCAGGTTGTTCAGTCGAGCCGTCCGTTGCTGATTATCGCCGAAGACATCGAAGGCGAAGC
>JAZFSL010000338.1:0-8373 GCA_036446135.1 Rhodospirillales bacterium
GCCTATGGCGGGGGCTTGGGCGAAAAACGCGAACTGGTTATCCTCAACAAGTCCGATGCAATGACGCAAGAAGCCCGGGAGGAAAAACAACAGCTTTTGACGGCAGCGGCGGAAAAAGACGTTGCCGTGATTTCCGGGGTTTCCGGTCAAGGCTTGGACGAATTAATGTCTGATTTACTGGCCGTCATCAGAGAAGAAAAATTTGTTCCCGAAGAACCCAAGGCGTATCAACCATGACCCAATCTAAAAAACTGATCACCGGAAAGCGTGTCGTCATCAAGATCGGCTCGTCCCTTCTGGTCGACCAGGACCATGGCACGGTGCACCGGAAATGGCTGCAGGCCCTGGCCCAGGATGTCGCCGTTCTATCCGGGCGCGGCCAAGAAGTGATTATCGTCTCGTCGGGCGCTATCGCCGTCGGGCGGCGGCACCTGAAACTGCATGAGGGCGTCCTGAAACTGGATGAAAATCAGGCCGCCGCGGCGACCGGTATGGTGCGCCTGGCGCACGCATATCAAGAAGTCATGGCCGTGCACGATCTGACCGTGGCCCAGGTGCTGTTGACGCTGGACGATTCCGAAGACCGGCGGCGCTATATCAATGCCCGCAATACCCTCGAGGCACTGATCAGGCTGAATGCGGTGCCGTTGATCAACGAGAACGACACGGTGGCGACCGATGAAATCCGCTTCGGCGACAATGACCGGCTGGCGGCCCGGGTGGCGGCGATGATCAGCGCCGATATTCTGGTACTGCTGTCGGATATCGACGGACTTTATACCGCCGACCCGCGGCAAAATCCCGATGCTGGTGTTATTTCCGAAGTCACGGACATCACGCCCGAGATCGAAGCCATGGCTGGTGATGCCCCCACCGGGGACGGCCAGGGTGACAGTAGGGGCGGCATGGTTACCAAGTTGGCCGCCGCCAAGGTATGTCTGGCAAACGGGTGCAGGATGGTGATTACCAACGGCGGTGAATTGCATCCCTTAAAGCGCCTTGAAGACGGCGAAAAAGCGACCTGGTTTCTGCCCTCTGCCACCCCGAAAGGGGCCCGTAAACGCTGGATTGCCGGCGTTTTGAGCCCCCAGGGCGCGCTGGTGCTGGACGAAGGCGCAGTGGGTGCGCTTGCTTCCGGTAAAAGCCTGCTGCCGGCGGGCGTTGTCGGGGTCGAAGGTGAATTCCAGCGCGGCGACGCGGTTGTCCTAAAAACCGCCGACGGTCGCGAACTGGGCCGTGGGCTGGTGGCGTATTCAGCCAAGGATGCCCGCATGATCATGGGGTATAAAACCAGTGAAATTGAAACCCTTCTGGGCTACCGTGGCCGGGATGAAATGATCCACCGCGACGATCTGGTGGTCAGTTGAGGACGTGATTATGGACGCCGCCAAGACCGAAAATATCCCTGATCTGATGGCCCGCATCGGCGAAGACGCCAAGGCGGCGGCGGCCCTGTTAGCGATGGCCACGACGGAATCTAAAAACAAGGTGTTGATGGAAGCTGCTTCCAGCTTGCGTCGGCGAAAGAACAAGGTGCTGTCGGAAAATGCCAAGGATATGGCGGCGGCGAAGGACAAGGGTCTGAGCGCGGCGATGCTGGACCGGCTGGAACTAACCGACGAACGCCTGGAAAACGTGGCGGGGGCGTTGGAACAGGTTGCCGAATTGCCTGATCCCGTCGGAACTATCCTTGAGGAACGCGAACGTCCAAACGGGCTGATCATCCGCCGCGTGTGCGTACCTTTGGGGGTCATCGGGGTGATCTATGAATCCCGCCCCAACGTCACCGCCGACGCCGGCAGTCTTTGTCTTAAGGCGGGCAATGCGGCAATTTTGCGCGGTGGATCGGAAAGTTTTTATTCTTCCTGCGCGATCATGGAATCTTTGGCGGACGGCCTCAGGGCGGCAGGCCTGCCGGCGGCCGCCATTCAATTGGTGCCGACCACGGACCGGGCCGCAGTCGGTGAAATGCTGGGCATGGTCGATATCATCGACGTCATCATTCCCCGTGGCGGCAAATCATTGGTCGAGCGTGTCACGGCGGACAGCAAGGTGCCGCTGTTCAAACATCTGGAAGGCAACTGCCATTCCTATGTCCATGCCGATGCCGATGCGGATATGGCCCGGAAAATTGTGGTGAATGCAAAAATGCGGCGCACCGGCATTTGCGGGGCGACGGAAACGTTGTTGATCGACCGCGACGCCGTCGGCGCCATGTTAGGCCCGATTGTTGATGATCTGTCGGACGCCGGTTGTGAAATTCGTGGCGATACGGATGCCCAGGCGGCGGATGCTCGAATCGTGCCTGCTACGGATGAGGACTGGGACACGGAATATCTCGAATCGATTATTTCCGTCAAAGTCGTTGACGGGGTTGATGACGCCATCGGCCATATTGCCCGCCACGGCTCGCAACACACGGATTGTATTATTACCGGCAATACGGGGGCGGCGAACAAATTCACCAACGAGGTCGATAGCGCCATTGTTCTGGTCAATGCATCGACCCAGTTTGCCGATGGCGGTGAATTCGGCATGGGTGCGGAAATCGGTATTTCCACCGGCAAGTTGCACGCTCGCGGCCCTGTTGGCGTAGATCAACTGACCAGTTCCAAATATATCGTTCTGGGCGAAGGGCAAATCCGCCCGTGACCGAAATTTCTTCGTTTGCGGTGAAAAGATCTAGCGCGTTCAGCAATCGCCGGACCCGCGTCGGCATCTTAGGTGGCTCGTTCAACCCCGCCCATACGGGTCATTTGCATATTAGCCGTCTGGCGTTGAAATTGCTCAAGCTGGATGAAATTTGGTGGCTGGTGTCGCCCCAAAACCCCTTAAAGCCCGCCAAAGGCATGGCAAACCTGGAACAGCGCCTGAAAAGCGCACGCGCCGTGGCTCGGGGGCGGCAATTTCGGGTCACGGGCATGGAACAGGAACTCGGCACCCAGTATACGGCCGATACCTTGAAAGCGCTGAAATCCCGGTTTTCCAAGACCAAGTTCGTCTGGGTCATGGGGGCCGATAATTTGATTGATATTGCTCGATGGAATGACTGGGTGGAAATTTTTGGAACCGTTCCAGTTGCGGTTTTCGGCCGCCCCGCTTATTCTTTTAGGGCGTTATTTTCACGGGCAGCAAGGCGGTTCGCCCGGAACCGATTGAACGAATCCCGAGCGGCGTTGCTGGTTGATAAAAAACCGCCGGCTTGGGTGTTTTTGCATATCCCGCTGAGCACCGTGTCCGCCACCCGTATCCGGGCCGGTGGAAAATCGTAAGCAAAGCGGGATAAACACAGAAAGGAGACCAACCATACCTCGAAAAAAAACGATGCCACCGGCGCCAACCGATCTGGTTAAGTTGGTGGAAGCATCTCTCGATGATGACAAGGCGGAAAACGTTGTCGTTATCGACCTCGCGGGCAAGACCGAAATCGCCGATTTCATGGTCATTGCCAACGGCAATTCCCAGCGTCAGGTCAGTGCCATGGCCGATCATCTCACACGAAAAATGAAGGAACGTGGGCTTAAAAGCATAGCCACGGAAGGTCTGGCCAACAGCGACTGGGTGCTGATCGATGCCGGTGATGTGGTTGTTCACTTGTTCCGCCCGGAAGTTCGCGACTTCTATGATCTGGATAAAATCTGGTCCGGCCCGGGGTCGGAAGACGTCGCCTAGGTTTGGTGATGCGAGTCCGTATCGTTGCCTGCGGCAGATGGAAATCCGGGCCTGAACGGGCGCTGTTTGATCATTATGCCGGGCGCATTACGTTTCCCTTTGAACTCAAGGAAATCGAAGAAAAAAAGAATCTGCCTGCCGACGTCCTGAAAAAACGCGAGGGAGAATTGCTGTTGGCGCAAGTGCCCGACGGTGTGATCATCGTCGCCCTAGATGAAAATGGCAAAAGCCTGTCGAGCGCGAAGTTCGCCGAAAAATTGGGCCAGTGGCGTGATGACGCCCGTGATGTCGCCTTTTTAATCGGTGGCGCCGACGGACTGGACGGCGTGGTGCGCAAACGCGCCGAACTGGTGATCGGGTTTGGTGTTCAGACCTGGCCGCATCTGTTGGTGCGCGGCATGCTGGCGGAACAGATATACCGGGTGCAGTGTATCCTTGCCGGGCATCCCTATCATCGGAATTGAGACTCTGCTAGAAGTGTCAACGTGCTCGTAAAATCGTCTTAAATCCTTATGTTTATTGAGTAATGACCGAATCTGATATTACCCATCGTTCCCGGCCCGTCGTCCTTTGTATCCTTGATGGTTGGGGTGAGCGGGAAGAAACTGCCAATAACGCCATTGCCCTGGGCCAAACACCTAATTGGGACCGGCTGGTGGGCGCGGGACCTTATGCGCGTTTGGATGCGTCGGGCGAAGAAGTCGGGTTGCCGCAAGGGCAATTCGGCAATTCGGAAGTCGGCCATATGAATTTGGGCGCCGGGCGAATAGTTTTACAGGACTTGCCCCGCATTGATGCCGCCATTCAATCCGGTGAGTTGGCCAAAAAACCGGAACTCGGTGATTTTATCCAGAAACTGAAAACTGTCGGCGGCACGTGTCATCTGTTGGGGCTGTTGTCGCCGGGGGGCGTCCATTCCCATACCGATCAAATTCTGGCCCTGGCGGGCATGGTTGCCGCCAAGGGTGTGCCGGTAGCGGTGCACGCGTTTCTTGATGGCCGCGATACACCACCTCAGGACGGGTTGCAAACGATGAAAGAATTTCTGCAACAAATAAAATCCATATCCGGTATTTTTGTTGCCACCGTGTCCGGTCGTTATTACCCGATGGACCGGGACCAACGCTGGGAGCGGATAGAAAAAGCCTATCAGGCGCTGGTCTCAGCAGACGGCGAAAAAGCCGACAATCCGTCAGCCGCCATATCCGACAGTTACACCGCCGATTTGACAGATGAATTCATGCTGCCCACGGTCATCGGCGATTATGCCGGCATGAACGATGGTGACGGGCTGCTGGTGGCAAATTTCCGCGCCGACCGGGTGCGACAGATAATGACTGCCCTGGTCAAGCCTGATGTCGACATATTTGATCGAAGGGTGCGCCCGGAATTTTCGGCGCTTCTCGGCTTGATCGAATATTCATCCGATCTGAATGCATATTTTCCGTCCTTGTTTCGGGCTGCCGTGCTGCCCAATATTTTAGGCCAGGTAGTGTCCGAAGCCGGCCTGAAACAACTCCGCACGGCGGAGACGGAAAAATACGCGCATGTGACGTTTTTCCTTAACGGCGGGCGCGAAGACGTATTCCCCGGCGAAGAAAGAATCCTGGTGGCATCGCCCAAGGTCGCGACCTATGACTTGCAGCCGGAAATGTCGGCCGAGGAAGTCACCGACAATCTGGTCCGGGTCATCGGCGAGGGCCGCATGGACCTGATTGTCGTCAACTACGCCAACGGCGATATGGTTGGCCACACTGGGATTGTGGCGGCAGCCATGCGGGCGGCGGAATGCCTTGATACCTGCCTGGGCCGGCTTGAAGATGCGGTCAAGGCGGCAGGCGGTGTGCTGCTGGTCACCGCCGATCATGGCAATTGTGAAGACATGCTTGATCAGCAAGGCAACCAGCCCCATACCCAGCACACAACGAACAGGGTGCCGGTGCTGATGGTTAACGCACCGCCTGGCGTCAGGCGCCTGAAGGACGGTCGCCTGTCCGACGTGGCGCCGACACTGCTTGAACTCTTGGCGCTTGCGCAACCGGCGGAGATGACCGGACATTCCCTGATTGAATACGAAGAGGCAGAGACGGACGTATCCTGATGACAAAATTTAAACCTCTCATCGCGGGCACCGTGTTAAGTGCGTTTTTTGCGCTCATCGCGTTGGCGATGGTGGGAACGGCGGGGGCAGCGCCTAAGAAAGACCCGAAAAGCGAGAAGCGCCTGAAAGAAGTCGTCCGCGAGTTGGACAAAGGGCGCGAAAAAGCCCGCACCCTCAGAGAAAAAGCCGACAAGATCGAACAGGACCTTGCGATCTTGCGCCGCGATATGGTTGCCGCCGCGGCCATTATTCAGGATCAGGAACGAAAAGCTACGGTCGTCGCCATGGCATTAGTCGACCTGGAAGCTCGGACGGCGGCGAAAATAGTCTGGTTGTCGAAAAGCCGGGGCCAGTTGGCGGGAATTTTAGCCGCCTTGCAGCGGGTCGCGCGATACCCCCCCGAAGCCCTGATAACACAACCCAGGCCACCCGGTGATACGGTCAGAAGCGCGATTTTACTGCGTGCTGCGGTGCCGCAAATCGAACGCCGCGCCAATCTGCTCAGGGCAGATATTGAAAGCCTTGCCGAATCGCGCCGAAAAATAGCCGAAAAAAAGGCCCTCTATGCCAACGCCATGCAAGGTCTGGAAAAAAAACGCCAGCACCTGGCGGTGTTGTTCGGGCAGAATACGGCGCTCAAACACCGCACCTTGGCTGAACGCGAGACGGCGGCGCGGCTAATCAAGTCCTTGTCCGGCGAAGCGGTGACCTTGCGCCAACTGCTGAACCGGTTGGGTAAGGAAAGCCGACATGAAAACCAGCAGCCGGGGGGACCAAAAAGCAAAGAAATCATCGTCAAAAGAATGCCCTCCAGCACCCATCCAGCGCCGGACAGCGGCAAAAAGCTGACCGGGTTGCCGGCCGGGTTAACTGGCGCGCCGATTAGCAGACAACGGGGTAAACTGCCTCCACCGGTTGTTGGCAGGATTACCGGTCGTTACGGACAAACGACGAAAGCCGGCCTGACGCAAAAGGGAATGACCCTGGAAACGGCCCCCGGCGCGCAAGTGGTGGCGACCTACGAGGGCAGGATCGTCTATGCCGGTAAATTCCGCGGTTATGGGGAACTCTTGATCATCGAACACGGCGAGGGATATCATAGCCTGCTTTCCGGTCTTGCACGGATTGACAGCACCATGGGGCAATGGGTTGTGGCAGGTGAACCGGTTGGCGTTATGGGACGCCCAGAGAGAAACAAGCAACCGCAGTTATACGTAGAACTCAGGCGCAACGGCCAGCCGATCAATCCGCTACCATGGCTGGCGGCGAACAGATAAGGATAAGGAATGAAATTTCGTAATTTAATGGCGGCGCTGATGATGGGTGCGGTTTTTGCCGCCTTTATATCCGGTTTTGTCTTGGCCGCCGAGGCCAATAAAAAAAATGACGCCGATACCTACCAGTTGTTGAATCTGTTCGGCGATGTTTTCGAGCGCGTGCGTTCTGATTACGTCGAGGCGCCGACGGACAAGGAAATGATCGAAGCTGCCATTTCAGGGATGTTGACCTCGCTGGACCCTCATTCTTCTTATATGAACGCCAAGATTTTCAAGGAAATGCAGGTCAATACCCGCGGCGAATTTGGCGGCCTGGGCATTCGTGTCACCATGGAAGGCGGTTACGTCAAGGTCATCTCTCCCATCGACGACACACCGGCCTTTCGCGCCGGATTAAAACCCAATGATCTGGTGACGCATCTGAACGGCAAAACGATCCAGGGGCTTACGCTCAATCAGGCGGTTGAAAAAATGCGCGGCAAAGTCGGCAGCGATATCAGCCTAACTATCCTTCGCGAGGGCAAAAAGTCCTTCGATGTCACCATTACCCGCGCCATCGTCAAGATCACCTCCGTGCGCTCCAAGGCCGAAGGCAAGATCGGCTACCTCAGGATCACGTCTTTCAACGAACAGACGATCAAGGGTCTGAAGAAGGAAATGGCCAAGTTGCTGAAAAAAATCGGCAAGGATATGCTGGGCGTTGTACTCGATTTGCGAAATAACCCCGGCGGGCTTCTCGATCAGGCGGTCTATGTCGCTGATGCCTTCCTGGATAAGGGTGAAATCGTTTCCACCCGATCACGGCGTGCCGAAGATACGCAGCGCTTCAACGCCAAGCCTGGGGATCTGGCCAAGGGCCTGCCGCTTGTGGTGTTGATTAACGCCGGCTCGGCGTCGGCGTCTGAAATCGTCGCCGGTGCGTTGCAGGATCACCGCCGGGGCGTGCTTATGGGGGTTAAATCCTTCGGCAAGGGGTCCGTGCAAACGATCATGCCGCTTCCCGGTCACGGCGCCATGCGCCTGACGACGGCGCGCTATTTCACACCATCCGGACGTTCCATTCAGGCCAAGGGCATCGATCCGGATATTGAGGTTCTGCAATCGCGTGTGGAAACCCTGGACGCCCCGAAACGGCGTCATGAGGCGGACTTGCGTAACGCGCTTGATAACGGTGATGGCGACAAGACCAAGAAGAAAGACAAAGACCCGAAAGCCAAAAAGCCCGACGCTAAAAAAGACGATAAGGCCGAGGCGCCACAGGACTATCAATTGGCCCGGGCGCTTGACCTGCTGCGTGGTTTGGCACTGTTTTCCGACAAGGCC
>JAZFSL010000339.1:0-4612 GCA_036446135.1 Rhodospirillales bacterium
ATTCGCTCTCTGATTTTGTCTGTTTCGGCGTTTCCCCGGCCCTGATCCTTTACCTGTGGACTATGAAAGACGCCGGAAAGTTCGGCTGGGTTCTGGTAATGTTTTTTTCCATTTGCTGTGGCCTCAGACTGGCCCGGTTCAATGTCATGCTGGACGACGAGGACGCCCCGGCCTGGCAGTCACGGTTTTTCACCGGTGTCCCGGCGCCCGCCGCTGGTGGTCTGGTGTTGTTGCCGATGGTTCTATCTTTTCAATTTGGAAATCAGATTTTCCGGGAACCCTGGCTTAGCGGATTGTTTCTGTTTATCATCGCCGGATTAATGGTCAGTTCCATTCCGACGTATTCCTTCAAGAAACTGAAAATCAGCCGTAAATGGATTCTTCCGACCATGCTGATAACGGCAGCCCTTGTCGTTTTCCTGATTAACGCCCCCTGGCATACGTTATCGGTGATCGGGCTCGTTTATTTGTTGTCTATTCCGATGTCCATTCGCACCCACCGCGCCATGTCAAAGGGCAAGCCCAAGAACAACGCATAGATTACTCGCGGCGATCTTTGCCATTTCGTCGGTTCTCTTCTTCGGGCGAGACATCTTTTTCCTGGCGTTCTCCACTACTGGCTTCTTTAGCCTGCCGCCTTTCCTTGCGCCGGCGCTCGGCCTTACTCCAACATAGCAATTTTTTAGCTTGGCAGATGGGAGAATTGAAAAAATTCAATGACTTATAATCAAACTAGGATTTATCGAGAAAATCGAATGGCTTCATTTAGCAACAATTCCACTCCCCGCCATCGGGCAAGTCCGATACTTGAAACAATCCGCTCGTGGGCCTTTTTCCATAACGGCAAGGCCTTGGCTAAAATCTTTTCTCCTTCAGGCGTCAGAGAAATAGTCCGTTGCCGCTTGTCGTGCCCCTTGTTGGACTTGATCAAATGGCGGCTCAAAAGTGGCTTCAAATTGCGGGTCAGAGTCGTGCGGTCCATGACCAGGACCTCGGCAATGGTTGTCAGGCTGGCCGGGCCTTCAGTGGCGACGGCGGCCAAAAGGGAAAACTGGGTGCCTTTCAGGCAACATGGCTTTAGCACCTGATCATACATTTGCGTCACCGCCCTGGCCGCGCCGCGCAGGTTCAGGCACGCACAATCCTGCGTTTCGGCCAATAGATCCGATGAGGCTGTTTTAGGCATCCCAGACATAATCCGTGTAATTGCAACAATAAGTGATCATACGCCAGGATTATTACGGAAACCTGAATATCCGGTGCTTATTTTTCGTCGCCACCTTAGCCGCCGTTTCAGGCGCAAGTGCGCCCAGAGCCTTTCGTATCTTGCCAACCCGTTTCGAATAATCATCCAGATTTTACTGGTTCCGCCGTTGGTCGCCAGAATGAAGCGGCCCGGGTCGGCGTTGACGATTTCGTGGATGTAATATCCCCATCAGTAGTCTTTTTTCTTGTTTTTGCTTTTCGGAGCCGGATACCCATCGAATGCAATCAGCGCCACGCCCATGTCGTCCATAACCCCGATGGCGTCATCTAGGTAATCTTCACCATCGTCGTGCTTGAGACTGGATTGAAGATAAATGATCGGAATAACCCCCTTGTCGACAAACGACAGGATACGGGCGCGCCATTTTTCTTCCAACTGTTCACGGGGTAAGTTGATTTCAATTGGCTTTTAGGCCAACGCAGGCAAAGCCAGGGCAGAGAGAACAAACGCACAAATAAAATGCAAAATCCGGTTCGGCATGGTTTTATACCCTCGCTGAGCTTAATTCTTAAACGCCACATTTTACCCCTTCTCCCCGCCTTGCCGGTGGGGAATTTTCCGAAACGGACGACAAAAAGCCGGGTGCAATAAATGTCGGGCACAAACTGGAACCGCAAAACCTGGGCCCTGGCCGGCCCGGTGATTTTGTCCAATATTTCGGTGCCGTTGCTGGGCGCGGTGGATACCGCCGTCGTCGGGCAATTGCCGGGGCCGCATTACTTAGGCGCCGTCGCCGTCGGCGCGTTGATTTTCAGCGTCATCTACGGGGGCTTTAACTTCTTGCGCATGGGAACCACCGGCCTGACGGCACAGGCTCTGGGCGCCAAGGATTCCGACGAAGTCCGTGCCTGGCTGGAACGGGCGGGGGTGCTGTCGCTCTGCATTGGAGCACTTCTCGTCGCCACGCAGGTTCCGATTCTTTGGGGATCCCTTGAAATCGTCAATCCCGGCCCGGATGTGCGCCCTCTCACCGCCGAATATTTTTCCATCCGCATCTGGGGTGCGCCCTTTGCGTTGTTGAATTTTGCTCTGCTCGGCTGGTTTTTCGGCATTCAGAACACCCGCGCTGCCCTGGCGACGCAGGTATTCATGAACGGGATTAATATCATTCTCGATCTTTGGTTTGTTCTGGGCCTCGGCTGGGGTGTCGAGGGCGTTGCCTGGGCCACCTTGATTTCGGAAGTCAGCGCCGTCGGTATGGGGCTATGGCTGGTACGGGCGAACCTGAAGCGGATCGGCGGACACTGGCACCTTGGGCGGGCCTTTGATCGCACCAAGTTGGCGCGCATGTTCAAGGTCAACGGTAACATCCTGATCCGCTCCATGTGCCTGCAGGCGGCCTTTGTCATCGTCACCGCCCTGGGCGCCCGCATGGGCGATATCGTTCTCGCCGCCAACGCGGTGTTGTTGAACTTCCAAATGTTTTCGGCCTATGCCCTGGACGGTTTTGCCAATGCCGCCGAAGCGCTTGTCGGCGAAGCGTTCGGCGCAAAAAACCGCACCCGGTTCCGCCAGGCCGTCAAGACCAGCAGTATTTGGGCGCTGATCTTCTCTGCCGCCTTTAGTGGATTTTACCTGCTGGCCGGCGCCCCGATCATTGACCTGTTGACCGCCGTACCGGAGGTTCGCGAAGCAGCCCGCATTTACCTGCCGTGGGCCATCGTCCTGCCGATCATTTCGGTCTGGAGCTTCCAGTTGGACGGCATATTCATCGGTTCCACCTGGACCGCGGAAATGCGCAATGGTATGGCCTTATCACTGGCGATATTCGCCGGAATTCTGTGGCTGGCGATCCCGGCACTCGGCAATCACGGGCTTTGGCTTTCATTTTCCCTGTTCATGGTGGTTCGGGCGCTGACCCTGGCCGCCTTTTATCCCCGCCTGGAACGGACCGTTGGGTAACAAAGGCACAAATGAATGCGAAGACGATCAGGTTTCTTGCAGTTAATAGACATCCATCCATATTTGGGCTACAATAAGCTCTAATCAGGCTACGTTGTAGCGCTAAAATGGAGATTAAAATCATGAGTACCGTTGTTCGCGCACGCATTGACGAGAAAGTAAAAGATGAAGCCACTGCCGTACTGACTTCGATCGGGCTCACCGTTTCAGATGCCTTCCGTCTCATGATGGTGCGCATCGCCACCGAGAAGCGGCTACCTTTCGAACCACTAGTGCCTAATGCGGAAACCATTGAGGCGATAAAGGCCTCTCGGCGTGGCGAGGTGATCACCGTCGGAAACACAGAAGGACTTTTGGCCGACCTGCATGCGAACGATTAGGCGCACTGGAACCTTTAAGCGCGACTACAAGCGCGTAAGAAAGGGCCGCCACGGCAAGAACCTCGACACTGAACTATTGAAAGCGGTGGAAATTTTGGTAGCCGACAAACCCCTTCCGGAACGTTACCACGACCATACGTTGGTCGGAGAATGGAAAGACCACCGTGACTGCCATATAAAACCCGATCTGGTCCTTATCTACATAAAGACAGATGAATTCACGCTTGACCTTGTCCGTCTCGGGTCACACAGCGAACTGAGTCTGTGATCTGATGCCTTCATCAAAAACTCCCCGAAACGAGCATCGGAAACAACCATGTGCGGTCTGACGGGATTTATTGATTTCAGCCGAAGTTCGTCTGCCGATACTTTAAAGGCAGCGGTCGGCACGATGACGGAAACCATCCGCCACCGTGGCCCCGACGACGACGGCACCTGGACCGACGCCGAAAGCGGTGTCGCCCTGGGTTTTCGCCGCCTCTCGATCATCGATCTTTCGGCCCTCGGCCATCAGCCGATGGTTTCGGCAAGCGGGCGCTATGTGATCGTCTTTAATGGTGAGGTCTACAATCACCGGGAATTGAAATCTGAACTGATCGCTGCCGGCGCCGCCTTCCAAGGCAACAGCGACACCGAAGTCATCCTCGCGGCCATTGCCGCCTGGGGCCTTGAGAGTGCCCTGGCCAGGTTTACAGGCATGTTCGCCATCGCCCTTTGGGACCGGGACTTGAAAACCCTGCACCTGATCCGCGACCGCATGGGCGTTAAACCGCTTTACTGGGGCCGCCAGGGTGATTTGTTGGTATTCGGCTCGGAACTGAAGGCGCTGGTGGCCCATTCGGGTTGGACGCCAAAAATGGACCGTGGGGCACTGGCCGCCTATTTCCGCTTCGCCTATATACCGGCGCCGCATTCCATCTATGAAGGCATCGGCAAACTGTTGCCCGGCACCATCGTTTCCATCGGTCCGGACGGTACGGAAAAGACATCGACGTACTGGTCCCTGAACGATGTTCGCGAAAACGGCAAAAATAATCCTTTCACCGGTTCGGATGATGAAGCC
>JAZFSL010000340.1:0-2794 GCA_036446135.1 Rhodospirillales bacterium
ATGCAGCCGCGCTGGCGAAACGCCAGAAAAAGGCGCTGAAGAAGGTGGGGCTTGAGGGGGTGTAGTGGTTCATTTTGTCATTTAACTCCACCTGCGGCTCTTTTGTTCCCTCGTTCTTTACACTGGCTAATGTCCGCTTTGGGTCATTAGCGGACATTCGTTGAGTTGGAAATTTAATTAGAACACACCGTTAGCTATCTGAACGGCCCGCACGTAATCAAGGATCAAAGCAAGCTGACTATCGATTACGCCAGGAACCGGTTTCATGTCACCGAATGGCCAGTGATGGGAACGTGCTCCCTTTTTCGGTGCGATAAAGAAGGCTTGGTCACCATGATGGCCGGGATGATAAATGCGACTGATGAAGGTCGGTCCTTTGTCTGAACCCCCTGCCGTTTTTCCGTGGCAGGACGCACAAAAAGCATCGTAGTTCATTTTGCCGAGATTGAGTTGTGGCGACAGTACCGGCTCAGTCGGATTGTCAAAAATTGCCTTCGGGCCACTCGTCGCTGACTGGCTTTTAACTACAATTCCAACTGTTAAGAGAACCCCACATATTAGGAAGGCCAAGTTTGCTCTAAACTTCATATTTTTGCTCTGTTCTAATTCTGATTCGTGTGTGTTTAAAAAATAAGCCGGACCCCGAAAGGCCCGGCCTATAAGAACCGTGATGGTATTCACCTAACCCTGGGAGGGTGGAAGATGAAAATTAGGAGACCATCACTAACCCCCTTCATATTCGATAATTATAAAGTGTCAAGTTATTTCCCTTTATTGGCTTACGAATGTCCGCTTTTGGCTATTAGCGGACATCCAGCCATACCCTAAAACATGTCTGCTTTACCCCCGAAAGCGGACATTCTGGGCAGGCATGGAAAAGGTCTGCTTTTGACCCAAAGCGGACATTCGCCTCAACATCTTAACCTTAGATAAAAAAGACCCACCTCCTAAGGTGTTCCTGCCGGAGTGGGCCAAGCACAAGAAATGTTGAGCAAAAAAAGCCGGCCTCTCCCCAGGGGTGCGGGATTTGATAGGGCCGGCTAGTTTCTCAACGGGGGCGGGGGATATTAGTGGGGGCACTATATCTCCCCTTAATTCCGATGTAAGAACGCCTCGACTAAATTCAAGTTGTTTCTGCCCTGTTTTATTGGTGATGCCCGCTTTACCCCCAAAATCGGACATTCAGAGGGTAGACGCGGAATGTCAGTTAATGACCCAAAGCGGACATTTAACCACCTGGTGTAGGTCACGCTTGACGGGACATGATCACATCACAGCGGCGGCACTCTACCTTCTCAACGCTGCCCGCGTCACCAAATCCCAGCGTCGCCTCAATGACCCGAAAGCTATGAAACCCAAGCCTGCACAATAAACGGCCAATTAGGCTGGGTACGTTCATCCCTTAATCGCCACTAAGAAGAACCCCTGCCAGAACTAGAAGAAAGAGGCAAAAACAGATGAGTGCTCGGCCCTTCAACATCGGTGAGGGAAAGGATGCGACGGCGAGAGCAGCAAAACCCACCAAGCTCGCCATGAGTGTGGGGATGAAGGCCGAGCCCAATTGTGGGGCAATCAAATGCAACAGACAAAGAAACGCAATCATATAGTCGGGCGAAAGGCCAATATGGTCGCGGTTTGGCACAAACTCGTAGCTATATCGGACGGCAATCGCCATCAGGTAGATCAGCGCCGCCGGTATGGACACGACATGCAAATCGGTTGTGGTCAAAAGATACAGGACGGGGAATATACCCTTACTGATATAATCCGCATAACAGTCCAAGTGTCCCCCAAAATGTTCAAGTGCCGGGTTTCGCCCCACGGTCCGCCGCGCCATCCACCCGTCCACATTATCAATGACAACTGCTAACGCGGCCAGGGCCATGGCTAAGGAGGGCCGTCCCAACAAAACCGCCCAGCAGGCGAAGAAAGAAATCGCCAAGTTGCCGAGAGTGATCAGATTGGCTGCGTCAACGAGGTGGGCCAGCATGCCTGGTCGCACCAACTGTGGTGTTAGTGGAGGCACAACCGTTTGGGCCCGTTTTTTTCTCGACCTGTTTATGAATGGCCTCCGTAGATTTCCATATAAAAACATCGCTTGTCTCAGGGTTGGTTATATCTAGGAACTCATTATACGTCGTTCTTTTCCATCCATTGGCTTCTTTCCCTCACACCCTCACGAAGTCAAAGGTTTATCAAAAATAATAGTGTGTCAAAGTGGTAAAGGCTAGGCTAGCCGCCATCCAGTGCGCCTCAAGGCTAAAACCAACATGAAAAATAGACCGCCATGACAAAATTTTATAAACCTGACCTTGGAGAAAACTCCAATGACCCCTTTGTCAGAGACGCTGATAATAAGCTTGTCCGCCGGAGATACTGGCTCGACATGGGTGATAGGTCATTGGTTCTTGCTATGACAAACGGCATCGGCGCTCACATAACAAACGAACAAAAACGAGCACACCTTACCGATCTTGGCCGGGCACATCTTATTGACGACATCTCCATTCAAGGGGTGTTACCGCCAGAAGAATGACGCCGCTCATTCAAACAGGTACACTCCAAGGGAGAATGTTCAATCTTGATATCTAGAACTTAAGCAGAGAATTATCGAAATGGTGAAAGCATTTAATTTCGAGACCAGGGGACAGTACGCAGAAACCCAGAAGGAGGCCAAGCAGGTCCAGAAAAAAAAGGTAAAAGCGCGGCAGGATAGGGAAAATAAAGTGGCAAGCCTTCGTACCCTCCGACTAGCCAAAGAGGCAGCCGAGAAGAAAGCCGCTGCCGATAAAAA
>JAZFSL010000341.1:0-16899 GCA_036446135.1 Rhodospirillales bacterium
CGTGGAAATGGCGTTTTTGGACCATTGTGCGCGCGAAGTCCTGAACAAGACCGCCCGGCGCCGCCTCGGCGTGCTCAAGCCGCTAAAAGTCGTCATCGAAAATTATCCCGAAAGCCAAACTGAAGAATTCGAAGCCCTCAACCACCCCGGTGACGAGACCGCCGGCACCCGCAAGGTGCCGTTTTCGCGCGTTATCTATGTTGAGCAGGACGACTTCATGGAAGACCCACCGAAAAAATTCTTCCGCCTCGGCCCCGGCCGCGAGGTGCGATTGCGTTTTGCCTATTTGATCACCTGCACCGACGTTATCAAAGACGTAAACGGCGCCGTCAGCGAGCTTCGCTGCACTTATGACCCCAAAACCAAAGGCGGCAACGCACCTGACGGGCGCAAGGTCAAAGGAACGATCCACTGGGTTTCCGCCGCCCATGCCATCGATGCCGAGGTGCGCCTGTATGAGCCCCTGTTCACCACAGATGACCCGGGATCGGGAGGTATCGATTTCCTCGATAATATTAACAAGGATTCGCTTCAAGTCCTGACCGGCTGCAAGCTCGAACCTTCCTTGAAAGACCTGGAAACAGGCCAAACGGTGCAGTTCGAGCGCCAGGGCTATTTTTGCGCCGATACGGAAAGCACGCTCGATGCCCCCGTCTTTAACCGCACCATCGGGCTCCGCGACAGTTGGGCAAAAGAAAAAAACCAAGAAAAAAATAAGAGCTAAAAAGCTTTTTTATTTCCCGGGCCACAGCAATTTAAGCTGCGGCCCGTTTCTTTTTATCTGGGTTTTAAGCCTCTTCGCCATAAAGCAGTTCCCGAAAGGCTTTTTCATCGCCGATAACGCCGGCCAGTTGGTCCAATGAGGCATCGATGGCGTCGGCGAGTTTTTCAGCGCCACCGAACCGTTCCAGTGTTTCCGGTACGACAAACTTTATTAACAACGACGACGTCCCCGGGGGCAGGCCGGCAAAATGCACGGTCAGGATGCCGTAATCGCGGAGCAATAACATGGAAAGCGCCGCAGACGCCTCGATGGGCATCACTGGACGGTCTTTAAGGCCTGCCCGTTCCATAGCGATCTCCAGGGTGTCCTCACCATCCAGCCTGGCGATCACCGGGGTTTCCGTGATCCGGTTGCCGAGGCGTTTTTTGACGGCGGCGACAACACCCTTGGTGACGTCGACCAGTACGCGCACCCTGGCCTCGTCGTATTGTTCCAGCGAATGGACGATGGCGGGATAGATCATTGGCCGCGCCTCGACACCGATCTCGAACGCCAGTGCGCGCATTTTTTCGACCAATTCCTTGCGCCCTCCCATGAGGCCGACGCGCGGTCCGATGGTGCCGTATTTATCAAGCCCCGTGGACCCGACATCGACGCCCAGCCCCAACATCTTCGGCTGATCAAAAATTGCCGGGCCGACCCTGGCCCCGCCGGCGTCATCGACCAGCACCTTGGCGCCCTTGTCATGGGCCAGCGTAACGATTTTCTCGATTTCCCTGAGACTAAGAATTTCATAGCTCACGGCGAGCCGGGTCATGGCCACCATGGCGACATCATCAGCGGCGGTCATGGCCTCTTCAAACGCCGCGAGACCCAGCGTGTCGATAAAATTCGCCCCGGCACGTTTTGCCGCCCGAACGACGCAAGGATGGCTGCCAGTGGCGGAAACCCCGATCACCGTTTGTCCCGGCTTCACCAGCACCAGTGTCGCCGTCAGCACAGCAGCAGTCTGGCGGTTAAAAACCATAATCGCGTCCGTGGCTGGGTCACCACCAAAATGGTCCAGCGCCAGTTCTTCAAGCCGGCCCCCCATCAGCGCCGGGGCCAGTTCGTCATCCATCAGGGAATAGGTTTCGGGTAAAGCCTCATAACGCCTTTCCAGGCCGGATAAATTATAGACCGCATCCAAGCCATGTTCCTTCTCGCGCGCTGCAATATGACGCCATGCCTGGCGCAGCTTGCGGTGATCGTCGCGACTGTCTCGGATAATATCGCCGTGGGCATAGGGCAGGCCGGGCGCGTGGGTGTTGCCAAAACGGTCTTTCGTCATTTGTTTTTTCCCTTGTTTTTCAAGTCCCGTCTTTCCAAGCGTCTTAGTCCTTGAGCGCAATTACCAAAACTTAACAGACAGAAATACGCAAGACTTATACCAGATTCCACTTTATTAGGGCATTGAAATTGCTATATTTTCCAAAGAAGGGCAGCTGAATCATTTGCCCATCACCAGGTCCTGGGGCCATACGGGGGCATGTTTTGCCTGGGCCGCCTATTTCCAGCATTCCACCAGCACCGTAAAGGCCCGGGCCTTGTCGCCAACTTCGCCCGCGCTCAGGTTCTCCGGCGCCGGCGAGGTTCGAAAGCGCAGTCCCTGGGACGCCATAAAGCGTTTGATGGAAGCAGCGGGAATAACAAAATTTCCGCCTTCCAGCGCGGGTCTCTCGATCCCGGTAATATCGGCGACAGCGATGCGCGCCAGGGCTATCCCGACAATTCTCCCGGCCAGATCGAGCAGTGGGCTGCCGCTCAATTCATCAACCAACGGCAGGCTCACACTCAGGTAGCGCCCGTCGCCGTCGGGCGCGGCCAGGGCGTCGACCACCCCCGCCGATACGCTGAGTTCGATTTTCAGTTTGGATTTTTTAAAATCACCGTGATACGGGTTGCTCGATAGTACCACCGGGGCGCCCTTGTCCACTTCCCCCACTTCCCGGAAGGACGCGACACCGCCGGTTCCCGGGCGGTGCTTGAACAAGGCCAGCCCACTGGCCGAATCGAACGCCAACCACTCGGCCTTCCTGGTAGAAAACCGCAGTTTTCGGCAACTTCGGACCAGATGCGCGTTGGTCAGAATATGGCCTAAGTGGCTGATGACGATGCCGTAGCCACTGATGTAGTTTTTCCGGGCAATTTCCGGTTTCTTCTTTTTTTTCATGGCGACGGTGTCAAGCCAGCCTCTCCAGCCGGCAAAGCGTTGCCTTAGCGCCGCCCTTTCCGATACCACAATGGAGTCGCCACGCCAGAAGCGGCGGACAAAATAGACGCTTTTCTTGCCCCGCACGGCCTTCATCATGGCATGTAAGGACTGGTGGCCGGCTTGCAGTTTGGCGCAGGTGTAGAAGCTTGTCGTAACGAGGGCGCTTTTTTTCCGGTTTGCATTAGGGTCTTCGCCCTGGCCCGGATGGCACCCAGCCATCATCCGCCCGCGCCATTGCCGATAGAGCGTTTCCGGCGAATGTGCCGCGTTGTTCGCAAACCTGTCGATTAGGATCAATTCCGACCAGATATCCGGTGTTTGCCCTCTTTCCTGATACAGTCGGGTTTTGGGGCCAATATCCAAGACATCGATGCGCGCGGCGGCATTGGAAAAAGCCCCGGCGCCTACTTCGTTCCAACCCGGCGGCAGGGAAAAGATAAAATTATCCTGCGTTATCGTTTTTCGTAGCCGGGATGCAACCACGGGGGCACGAGACCGGACTCGCCGGTCCTGGCGGTTTTTTGTTCGCGCCTCTGCGCGGAGCCGCTCTTTCCGAAACCGCTTCAACTCCGCCTCCTGGAGGGCTTTCAGGTTGCGCTGCGCCCGGATCGTTTTTGCCACCCGGACAACGTCCGGATGAGCGCGCTTGAACCGGACAATGGCGCTAACGGCGCCGGGATGTTTTTTATCTGCAGCCTCGGCGTACCAGGCGTAGGCTTGTGCAAGGTTGCGGGGCATGCCGAACCCCATTTCATGCATCAGGCCTAATTGAAACTGGGCATTTTTGTCGCCGCTGTCGGCCAGCGGCTGCCATTCCTTGGCGGCAGCGCCGTAATCGCCGCGCTGATAGGCTTGCATGCCTTTTTTGTAGTCCGCCAGGGCGGGTGGCGCCAAATAAACGATTAACAGTAAACTCAGCAACGCAACTGTCGAGCGCCGGGTTTTTCTTTTCACGACCCTGTGCAAAAAGAACAATAACAACGTCGCTGCATTATAAGAATAAAGAATCATGAGTGATGATCGGGATCCGATTCATTCTATTCATAGCGGTTATTATCATCAGCACGTTCGCCGGAGACAACAGCTACGCCCTCAAGGACATGGGCTTCAAACAGATCGATATGGCGGTTAATGGGAATGTTGCCTTGAATTACATCAAAAAAAGAGAGCGCACTATAATTTCATCATCTGCGGATGTCCTTGATTGTCTGATCGGCTACGGTCTGTCGCGTCTGTGGTTTCTGTCTCATCTTCGTTCCCTTCGGTCACTACGATGAGCCAGAAATCCTCCCTTATGCAATCACGCTAATTTGTCCCATAGGCGTTGACGTTAGACATGAATCTCTCCAATTGTACGAACCGTAACGAATTGGGGGCAAGGGGGGAAGTCGTTACGTTACACCTAGTGAAGAAAACCGCGACAAAGCATACGATTGTTCACGAGGTTGGTTCGTTTTGACACCGTGTATTACACGCACTTCAAATGTAACCAAAAACGGATCGTCGACCACATCCCCCCCCCCACATGGGAACCGAATTTTCGGCCAACAGAGACTTTCGGAACGAATTGGCGGATTAGTGCGGAATTCGACCCAAAACACCCCACCAGAGACCGGTGACCCGGCCTTAAGCCTCTGAAAATTGGGCGGGTTTATTTTGTTCCATGGGAACCGTCTACATACTCAAGAATGGTTGGCGGAGGGGGCAGGATTCAAACTCTCGGTACCCGCTCGTAGTTAACCCATTGATTTTACTATAGACTTTTAGCGGAAAGATGCGATTTCGCGCATTCGAGACGAGTTCGCTCCTGACTCCCCTCTATGCGGGCAGTCTATTGCGACGTGAAGATCCGCTTGGTTCATATAAAAAAACGATTTTCAAACATCTGTTTTTGACCCAAAGCAAACTTAACGCAAGTCAATGTCAGCCAATAGCAGAAGTCTATGATAGTTCAATATGTTATCGCCGGTGCCGGAGGTATTCAAAAATGGGCACCATGTTGGATCATGGGGTGAGCTTGTCCGTAGTCTCCGAACAGACGGATGGAGGGGACGAAGCGGCCGCTGTCGAGATCGTGGCGCGGGAAGATTTCTCGGACGCTACGTTCTTGCTTGAATTCCGTCACCCGATGATGGCGAAGGCGGCGAAGCCGGGCCAGTTCGTCATCGTCATCGCCTCAGAGCACGGCGAACGCATACCGCTGACGATTGCCGATTTTGACCCCGACAAGGGAACCATAACGCTGGTTGTCCAGGCGGTCGGCAAGACGACGAAAGAGATGCAGCAGACATGCCGGACCGGAACCATGCTTTTCAGCGTCGTCGGCCCCATGGGCGAACCCAGCCACATCGGCGATGCCGGAAAGGTAATCTGTGTAGGTGGTGGACTTGGGGCGGCGCCGGTCTTTCCCCAGGCCCGCGCCTTCAAGGAGAACGGCGCCTATGTGATCGGCGTTATCGGGTTTCGGAACAAGGATTTGGTCTTTTGGGAAGACAAGTTCAGGAAATACTGCGACGAGTTCATTATTTGCAGCGATGACGGATCGGTCGGCATCAAGGGCCTGGTCACCGATGGGATCAAGGCGGCCATGGAAAAACACCATGACATCGATGAAGTTATCGCCATCGGCCCGCCGATCATGATGAAGGCGTGCGCGGAAACGACGCGTCCCTCCGGCATCAAAACTACCGTCAGCCTGAACCCGATCATGGTCGACGGCACCGGGATGTGCGGCGGTTGCCGAGTCAAGGTCGCAGACAGGATGCAATTCGCCTGCGTAGACGGCCCCGATTTCGATGGCCATCAGGTTGATTTTGACGACCTGATGAACCGCCTGAAGCGGTTCGCGGAAGAGGAAAAGCTAGCAACGGAACGATGGTCCGAGACCTGCCGTGCCGGAAAGGTGTCGTGATGGCGAAAAAGAAGACCATACGGACCATTCCACAGGAACGAACGCCAATCCCCGTTCAGGATCCCGCAGAACGGGTGAAGAATTTCTCCGAGGTGGCACTCGGTTACGGATTGGAGAATGCCCTCAATGAATGCGAGCGATGCCTCATGTGCCCCGAGGCCGCCTGCGTACCCGGTTGCCCCGTCGGCATCGACATTCCCGGATTCATCGCCAAGATCATCGAAAAGGATTATCGCGGTGCGTACGATATCCTCACCGACGCCAACCTGTTACCGGCGATCTGCGGCCGCGTCTGCCCGCAAGAGGATCAGTGCGAGGGTGTTTGTCCCGTCGGCGATACGCTGGAGCCGGTGGCCATCGGCAGGATCGAGCGCTGGCTCGGCGACCTGGCGATCGAGGAAGGTTGGAGCAACATCCCCTATATCGAGCCCATCGGCTTTCGTGTCGGCATCGTCGGATCGGGGCCCGCCGGCATTGCCTGCGCCGCCGACATGGCAAAGGCGGGATGCGACGTCACCGTCTATGAGGCCTTCCACAAGCCGGGCGGCGTGCTCCGCTATGGCATCCCCGAATTCCGCCTTACCAACGAGGTCATTGACGCCGAGATGGACGCCATTGCCAAGCTGGGCGTCAAGATAAGGTGCAACACATTGGTCGGGCGCCTTTTCACCATCGAACAGATGCTCGGCGAGATGGGTTTCGATGCCGTGTTTATAGGAACCGGCGCCGGCTATCCGAACTTCATGGGCATTCCCGGCGAGTCGCTCAACGGGGTGCTTTCGGCAAATGAGCTCCTGACCCGCTGCAACCTGATGCATGCCGGCGAATTCCCCAACTACGACACCCCCTTGCATTTGGGCAAAAGGGTCGCCGTGATCGGCGCCGGCAATACGGCCATGGATGCCATGCGGGTGTGTCTGCGGTTGGGGGCAGAGAACGTCCACTGCGTCTATCGCCGCACCAAGGCCGAAAGCCCGGCCCGGGCAGAGGAAGTGGATCACGCCGAGGAGGAAGGTATCGAGTTCCACTGGCTGACGGCACCGGTAGAGATTTTGGGCGACGACGAGAACAACGTCCACGGCATGCGCTGCATTCGCATGGAACTGGGTGAACCCGACGACTCAGGCCGGCGCCGGCCTGTTCCCATCGACGGCAGTGAATATGAATTCGAAACCGATATGGTCGTCTACGCCATTGGCACCAACGCCAATCCGATCATCGGTAAGACGTCAAAGCTCAAACTCAATGCACGGGGCTATATCGAGACCGATGAAAATTTTGCCACCTCAATGACGGGCGTCTACGCCGGCGGTGACATCGTCACCGGTGGCGCCACCGTGATCCTGGCCATGGGCGCCGGCCGCAAGGCGGCCAGAAGCATGAAGGCCTACCTCGGTATCCGCGATACAGATTGCGTCTATCTGCCCGACAAGATGGAGGGCGACGGCGGGCCCTTTGGAATCGACGCCCGTGAGAAGACCTTCACCCGCGTCCGGCTCGCCTAAACAACAAGGATACCAGTCGCAATGAGCACACAGGCCTTAAAACAGGACCCCCCCGGAAAACCGGCTCGCCGCCGGTCGGCCAAGAAGGCCAAAGTGGGCCCGGGGTCCGACGGCAAGCGGCGGGATCGTTTGGGGCCAAGTAGCAAGCCGGTGGTGACGCTGAAAGAGCACATCATCGAAATCGTCAGCGATTCCGGTGAAGGTGCGCAGCGATGCGGCCAGGCATTCGGGTCCATCGCCGCCAGGATGGGAAACGGCATTTGGACCGCCGAGATTATTCCCGCCGAAATTCAGCCCCCGGCACGGAGCATCGCCGGCACCAGCGGCAACCGTATTCGCCTGGCATCCCATCGCGTGACCAATTGGGGCGACGAGGCCAATCTCATCATTGCCTTCAACGAGCAGGTTCTGTTGAGCCGATTCTGGGCCGACGAACTCGCGCCCGGTTGCATCATCCTCATCGAAGACAAATGGCGGACCGACGACGATCCCGAAATCGTCGCGGCTTACACCGAAACTATCGAAAAACTGGTGGCGGACGGTTACCGGGTCCATGAAATACCGATGGAGACCGAGTGCCTGAAATATGTGCCGGACCCCCGGCGCGGCAAGAACATGTTCGTTCTGGGCATTCTGTGCAGTCTCTACAGCCTCGATTTAAAAATCGCCCGCGACCAGGTCGCCTTCGTATTCACCAAGAAGGCCGCAAGCATCGTTGAAGCCAATATAAAATTACTTGAAGCGGGCCATGATTGGGCGGAGACGAACCTCGACATCAAGTTCCGGATTCCATCGTCCGAACTACGGAAGCCGCAGATCGTCGTCAACGGCAATATCGCACTCGGTCTCGGCGTGATGGCATCGGGCATGGAGGTCTGCGCCATGTATCCCATTACCCCAGCGACATCGGCATCGCATTATCTCAGCGAGGTATTCGAAACTGTCGGCGGCGTAGTGCATCAGGCAGAGGACGAGATCGCCGCCTGCGCCTTCGCCATCGGGGCATCCTATGCCGGCAAGTGCGCAGTGACGATTACCTCGGGGCCAGGCTTCGCCTTGAAGCAGGAAACTATAGGTCTTGCGGTGATGGCGGAAATCCCGCTGGTAGTGGTGAACGTCCAGCGAGGCGGCCCGAGCACCGGCCTGCCCACGAAAGTAGAACAAGGTGATCTGCTGTTCGCCTGCTTCGGTGGTCACGGGGACAACCCGAAGGTCGTCATGGCGGTGTCAGATATTGAGGATTGTTTCTACTCGATGATTACGGCGCGCAAGATTGCCGAAACCTTCAACACAGTTGTCGTCGTACTATCGGATGCCAGTCTCGCTTCGTCCCAACAGCCTTTCATACGGCCGCATGTCACCGAGGAGTGGTTGGCCCCCCCGGTTGACCAGAGTGCGGTCCCCAAGGGCCTCAAACCCTATGACTGGGATGCCCGGACCGGTCTCGCCCGCCGGTTCATCCCAGGCCAACCGAACGGCATGCACTGTCTGACTGGATTAGCCCATGACCGGATGAGCCGTGTTGCTTACGACTCTGACAGCAATGAGGAAGGCATCAGGAACCGCAGCCTCAAGCTGGTGGCCCTGCAAAAGACACTAAAGACGCCAACCGTATTCGGTGACGACGAAGGCGACTTGTTGATCGTCGGTTGGGGCGGCACCAAGGGGGCTATTGAGGAAGCCGTCGGACGCCTGCGCGACGACGGCCTCAAGGTGTCCTCCCTGCACCTCACCTTCCTTCAGCCGATGGCGCCCGGGATCAAAGACGTGCTGAAGCGATTCGACCGTGTCATGACGGTGGAAAGCAACTGGTCGGACAGCCGAGATAACGAATTCATTGACGAGGACAATCGCCGTTTTTCTGAATTGGCGCTGCTCTTGCGGGCGCGGTACCTCGTCGATGTGGACTGCTGGTCCGAGGTCAAGGGAGAGCCGATTAAGCCGGGAAACATTGTTCGGGCTATCCGCGACAGACAGCAATCGAAAGGATGAGGGCAATGACCGCTTCGAACACCCAATGCCTGTTGAAGTTGATGGACGAGGAATACACCCTCAATGACTACAAGGGCAGCCCGCCCCGCTGGTGCACCGGATGCGGCGACAATGCTATCCTCGCCTCCGTCCAGCGGCTGTGCCGCGACGAGCAGCTTGCACCTGAAAAGACTGTGTTCGTTTCCGGGATCGGCTGCTCCAGCAGGTTACCCCACTACATGCATACCTATGGGTTTCATGGCCTTCACGGCCGGGCTCTTCCGGTCGCCGAAGGAATCAAAATGCGGCGCCCCGACCTCCATGTCTTCGTGATCACCGGTGACGGTGATTGCTGCTCCATCGGCACCGCGCACTGGATTCATGCCATCCGCTACAATATGGACATGACCGTGTTGATGCATGACAACGGGATTTACGGTCTGACGAAGAATCAGGCGTCTCCCACGTCTCCCCAGGGTCTTAAGAGCAACACGACGCCCCGCGGCACGCACCTGGAGCCAATCAACCCGGTGAGCGTGACGCTCGGCATCCGGAATGCCTCTTTCGTCGCCCAGGCCGCGGATTGGATTCCGGAGATTCTACACGACATCATTTCCGAGGCCTTCCATCACAAGGGCTTCTCTTTCGTTCGCATCCTTCAGCGGTGCCCCGAATTTCTTGAACACCGATTCGATGACTGGGTGCAGGATCCGGACCGAATGCTGCTGCTTCACCATAAGGACGGGGTTCAGATCAGCCCATCCCTCGCCAAAGTCTACCGGAATCAGGAAGAACATGATCCCACCGACAGGAACCGGGCACGGGAGATCGCCTCGACCTATCACCCAATGCCAGTCGGTGTCCTTTACCGGAATCCCGACATGCCCTGTTACGAGGACCTGCGAAAAGCCGACCGGTTGTATACGCCGGACATAGTTAAGACCGTTCTTGAGAAGGAATTAGACAAATTCACCATCCATGCCGCGAGCTGAATCAAAAGTGAGCAACCCAATGAGCGAGTCTCTTCAATCGTTGTCTGCGTTTCATCTGACCGGCGAAAAGCCCGGTAAGGATTTGGCTGACATCGGACAACTGGGCCTCCGCCCGGCGCTTTTCAGCGCTTTTCAGGATATGGCAAAACTCCGCCATGATTATCCCTTGGTCCTGGTCAACGGCGAGGACAAGGAGACCGTGATGTGGTCCCTCTCTGACCTTACCGATAAAGTCCTCCAGGAAATCGCCCCCCGCGGCATCGAGAGTGAGCGGCTCAGGAAGCACGTACTCGGGCTCGAGGACGAAATCCGGACACTCGTGGATCAGGGGAACAAGGGAACCCTTCTGCAGTTATGGGACATGGCTGAAACCAACCGGCTTTCCAGGGCTGATGAGGCCGGGCGGAAATCGCTCGGTGACAACCTGAGCCGCGCCCGGGCCGCGCTTGGGGTCGATGGAGAGCTTATCGGCTGCGACGGCGAAACGCCGATCAAGGTTCTGACCCATGCCTGGGCATCGGTTCAGGAAAACAAGACGCGCCGGTTTGCCGACGAGATTGGCGAGCTGACCGTGAAACTTTCGAACGTCCTAAAGGCCGATACCATGAGGTCGGAAAAGGCGTTCGGTGCCGAAGCCTTGAAAAGATCGGTGGGCTCGGTTTATGAGGACGCGTTCGACTTCGAAGAGATGTCCGATATCCTCGGATCGGCGTTTATCGACGGTGCGGTGCCGAAGAAGCGGCAGCGGCGGATCCGCGCCACGCTCTCGGCTCTCAAGTCGCAAAGGTTTTTTGATACAAACGAAGACAGTGCTAAAAAAGGCCGCCGCAAAGACATCCACGGCTTCGTCTTCGACCGCCCAACGCGGGCGCTGGAAGCTTTTCAGGAGCGGCTGCCGGAGATAATCAACCTGATCAAGGCGATGACCATCGCGCGGCTGGAGATCGAAGGCCGATATAACGAAAAAACGCACGATGCGTTCTTCCGCAAGTTTGACGAAAGATTTCTGGAATCGGATGAGTTAGCCCGGTTCCCGTCTTATATGGTCTGCCTCCGGAACGGCGCCGACGCCAAGGCGGAAAAGGCCATGCTCACCGAGGTTTTGTCCTCGGGCCTGCCGATGAAGGTTCTGGTGCAGAGTGACGATATCCTAGAGGAACCGTCAATCACGTCCGGAAGGTTTTCCTTTGGCATTCAAGGGTCGCAGCTTGCAACACTGGCCGTTGGCCTCAACAACGCCTACGTCCTACAGTCGAGTGGCTCGGCCCTCTACCGGATGCGGGAATCGATCCTGGGCGGCTTAATGAACGGCCAGCCGGCGCTGTTCAGCATTTTCTCAGGGCTGGCGGGGGCGCCACCGGGTCCGGTCAAGAACGCACCGGAAACGCCGCCTTATCTGAGGGCGGCAGCGGCGATGGAGTCACGCGCCTTTCCGGTATTTGTCTTTGATCCCGCGCGGGGAGATGACTGGGCATCCCGGTTTTCCGTCGCCTGGAACCCGCAGGCCGAGGCCGAATGGCCTGTTCACCGCTTGTGCTACGAAGATGAAGACCTTCAGAAAATTTCTGAGGACATCGCCTTTACATTCGTCGATTTTGCTGCGGCCGACGGGCGTTATGGAGGAAACTTCGCGGCTGTGCCCCGGTCTGAATGGCGGGATGAAATGGTTCCGGCGGATGCGTTCCTGAAGCTCGATGCAAAGGCAGCCGCGGAAAAGGTGCCGTACATCCTGATGATCGACGAGAACAATACCCTGCATAAGGCCATTGTCGACGCCAGGCTGGTCGATGCCGCGAAACGGTGCCGTCAGATGTGGCGCAACCTGCAGGAGTTGGGTGGCATCGACAACTCCCATGCCAGGAACCTGTTGGCGAAGGAAAAGGATATTTGGGAGCAAGAGAAGGAGCGGGAACTGGCGGCGTTGGAGCGCCGGTTCGAACCAGGGACCGAAGCAATCGCTCCGAAGTCGGACGCGGAAATGCCGGTGGCGGAAGTGCCCGTAGCGGAGGAAGAGGCCGTAGTGGCGGAAGCGCCTTCTGGTGAGCCCTATATCGAGACGCCCCGGTGCACGACTTGTGACGAATGCACTGAAATCAACAACAGGATGTTCGCCTACGACGACGACAAGCAAGCCATCATCGCCAACCTCGAAGCAGGAACCTTCCGCCAACTGGTTGAGGCCGCAGAAAGTTGCCAGGTCGCTATCATCCATCCGGGCAAGCCGAAAAACCCGGATGAGACGAACCTCGACGAACTTATGGCTCGGGCCGAGGCGTTTAACTAGTCCTGAAGCAAAGGAGGCCGAATGCGTCGCAAAGGCCCAAGAATATAACCATACAAATAATGTGGTATAATCCGGGAATTCATGAAGGGGAAATTCGATGATTGCGCAAATTGCTATGCCCTGTCCGCTGGAAAAAATGCTCGGACATTTGAATCTTGATGTCGGGCGAAGTTTCGAGGCGATGCCGGAGAAGATGGAAGACGCGATGGTGAAGTGCAGCAAGTGCGGGATGTTCTACACCTGTGACGAGAACGTAGAGAGCCGTTATTTCGTCTGCCCGAACCGGAATCTTCTCGATCAGCTCGAACGCAAGCAGGGCAAAGTATAAACCGCGGATTGGAACGAATTCGGTGGAGCGGCGGCTAAGTTGAGAGCCGTTAACGTGTTAGGCCCTGTTTTTCCGGGCGCTGCTCCCTGAAAGACCTATAACCTCTTCCGACCCCTTCCGGGTCCGCTTATGGCTATAAGCGGATATATTCTGCACCATCTAAAATCGCGCGCATGGGAACCGAATTATCGGCGAACGGAGACTTTCGGGACGAATAGGCGGGATCAGGCGGGAATCGACCCGAAATACCCGAACAGAAACCGGTGATTAGGCTTTAAGCCATTGAAATTTTGGCGGTTCTGTTTTGCCCTGTGGGAACCGGCCCCGGAGACCGGACTGCTTGGCGGAGAGGGGTGGATTCGAACTCTCAGTACTCGCCTCAACTTAACTCATTGAATTTTCTATAGAGAATTTGATGAAAAGATGCGAATTCGGGCATTCGAGACGAGTTCGCTCCTGACTTCCCGCTCTGCGGTCAGTCTATAGCGACATGAGTATCCTTCTGGTTCATTCAAAAAAAGCGATTTTCATACGTCCGCTTTACCCCTAAAAGCGGACATTCATCTATTGGTGGGGTTCAACGCGTTCGCTTGTTTTAGTGACTTTCCAAAATAGGCATAACGTGAATGAAATACCGTTGGTCAATCGGTAACTACCTCCTGCTCAAAGACGGAGTCAGTGTGTTCACCGAGGAGCGGTGGCGGACAGTATTTGGTTTCGAAGTTAGAGAACTTGAAGGGGCTGGCAATGACCCTGAGCGTGGCATCGGCGATGGGAATCTCCTGTACCATCCCGCGTTCACGAACAATGACACCCTCAAGCGCCTGCGGAAGAGTTTCAACGCCAGCGACGACAATCCCAAGCGGGTCGAGGCGTGCCACCCAATCCGCGGTGTCAGCGGTCTTCAGGAGGTCGCCGATGGCATCGACGACGGTGCTACGGTTGGTGGTGCGTGCCGCCATAGTGGCAAAACGTGCATCGGTCAGCCACTCGGGTTTTTGTGCCTCTTCGGCGAATTTCCGCCAAAAACCATCGTGAGTAATGAACAGCGCCAAATAACCGTCTTGGGTTTCAAACACCTGCGCCGGAACGATGTAGGGGTGTCCACCACCGACCAAGCGGCGCGGTTCCTCGCCAGCGTTCAGATGCGCGCCGGCAACGTAGTTGAGTTGTGACAGCATGGCGTCGTAAAGGGACACGTCTATTTGCCCGCCCCGACCGCCGACGATATTGGCCACCAAGCCCAGCGCGCCCATGATGCCGGCTGAATTATCGACCGCCGAATAACCGGTTTTGACCGGCGGACCATTGGGTTCGCCGGCCATCGCCATGATACCGACAAGTGCCTGAATGATGTAGTCGTAGGCCGGCTTGTCGGCGAAGTCGCCCTCGAGCCCATAGCCGGTCAGCGCGACACAGACGATGCGCTCGTTGATGTCTTTGAGTTGGCCGTAGGTAAGCCCAAGCTTCAGGATCGCCGATGGCCGCATATTGGTAATCAGGCCCTGGGCGCTTTTTACCAATGTGTCAAAGAGAGCCCTATCGCCGTCGTCGGTGAGGTCGAGGACGACGCTTTTTTTGTTGCGGTTGAGACTGGCGAAGTAGGCGTTGTGGGGGCCGACGGAGTGAGGGCTAATTTGTCTCGCAATATCTCCGCTCGGTGGTTCGATCTTGATGACCTCAGCGCCGAGATCGGCCAACAGCATACCGCAATAGGGCCCGGCCAGCATGTGGGTGAGTTCCAAAACCCGGATACCGGCCAGCGGGCCCTCGTATAGGCTGCCCGTCATCTGCTGATTGCCCGGTCAATGGCGGCAACCACGTCATCGATGGGCATGGCGGCGGTAAACACGTCCCGAACGCCGGCCTGTTTCAAATCCGGAACGTCATCGGCGGGGATCGTGCCGCCGACAAAGACCGGCACGTCGCCAGCGCCGAGTTCGCCAAGGCATTGGACCGTTTCCATGGCAAGGTCCTTGTGGCTACCGCTGAGGATGCTTAGGCCAACGGCGTCCATATCTTCTTCTACTGCAACACGGGCAATGGCCTCTGGCGACTTGCGGAGCCCGGTGTAAATAATCTCAGCCCCGGCGTCTCGGAGCGCGATGGCGATGATTTTGGCTCCGACATCGTGGCCGTCGAGTCCCGGTTTGGCAATCAGAATGCGTTTTCCCTTGAGGCTCATGACATCACAACCGGATCGGTTCCTCGAACTCGCCCCATTGCCCTTTAAGAGCCGCCACCATTTCGCCGACGGTGACATAGGCATGGCTGCAGTCAATCAAATAGGGCAACAGGTTTTCGTCATCTTTGGCCGCCGCCTTTTCAAGTCGGTCGAGGGTCTTGGCCACGCCCTTGCCATCACGACGCTCCTTCACTGCTTGGAACTTCTCCGCCACCCGACGGCTGAGCTTTGGGTCGAGACGGAAAACCTCACCGAAATCCTGGTCTTCGCCAGTGTTTTGGAAGGCGTTAACGCCAACGACAACGGTCTCGCCCAGGTCCTGGGCCTGCTTACGGCGGAGCGCGGCCTCGGCCGTCATCTGTTGGATGCGGCCTTCCTCAATAGCCTTGACGGCGCCGCCCATGGCCTCGATTTCACCGATAACGCGCATGATTTCGTCTTCCATGCTGTCAGTCAGCCATTCAACGTAATAACTACCACCGAGCGGATCGACGGTGCGGGCGATGCCGCTCTCGTGCGCAATCATCTGCTGCGTACGAAGCGCTATTTCAGCCGATGTCTCTGTCGGGATTTGGAACGCTTCGTCGTAGGCGCAGGTGAAAATGGATTGGGCACCGCCGAGCACGGCGGCCATGTTTTCGATGCCGACACGGACGATGTTGTTGTAGGGCTGGGCCGCGGTCAAGGATGACCCACCGCAAACGACTCCAAAGCGGAACATCAGGGCCTTCTTATCGGTCACGCCGTAGCGTTCTTTCAAGAGCTTCGCCCAGATGCGCCTGGCAGCGCGAAACTTGCAGACTTCTTCGAAGAAATCCATGTGGACGTAAAAGAAAAAACTGAGCCGCCTGGCAAATTTGTTGACGTCACCGCCACGCCGTACCAATTCGTCCACATACGCCAGACCGTTGGCCAGTGTATAAGCGATTTCGTCCGCCGCCGTCACACCGGCATCACGAACGTGGGCGCCGGCGATGCTAATGGGGTTGAAGCGCGGCGTTTCATCGTTGGAATAAAGTACCGAATCGGCAATCAGGCGCATGGACGGCCTGACTGGAAAAATCCAAGTGCCACGAGCAACGTATTCCTTAAGGATGTCGTTCTGGATGGTGCCGGTGAGTTTTTCCCTGGCCACGCCCTTTTTGTCGGCGGCGGCCAGATACATAGCGTAGATGATGGCCGCCGTGCCGTTAATTGTGAACGATGTCGAAATGCTTTCTAAGTCGATGCCGTGGAACAGAACCTCCATCTCCGATAGATTCGAAAGCGATACGCCCACCTTCCCGACTTCGGCTCGGGCCATCGGGTCATCGGGGTCATAGCCGCACTGGGTTGGCAAATCCAGGGCCACCGAAAGGCCTGTTTGGCCACGCTCGAGCAAGAAACGGTAGCGTTCATTGGTTTCCTCGGCTGAACCGAATCCCGAATACTGGCGGAAGGTCCAAAGCCGCCCGCGATAACCATTGGAGAAAATACCCCGGGTGAAGGGATACTCGCCGGGATTTCCCGGATCACGCTTTCCGACCATCTCTGCAGTCACCACCTCGGGCACCTCGATGCCGGATGGTGTCGCTGTTGACAGTGGTCCGGGGTCAGCTTCCGGATTCTTGGGTTTGGAGCTGGGAGCCGGAGTATTCATGGCATCCTCCCTTACTTTCGACTACCAAGGATCGCGTCAGCCGCCACCCAATGATCGTCGTGGACCCAGGTTTTACTGAAAGTCTCAGTTTCAAGCCTCAACATAT
>JAZFSL010000342.1:0-3583 GCA_036446135.1 Rhodospirillales bacterium
GGCATGGAACTGGCAATCCTTTACACCAAAATTCCCGCCGAGGTGAAAAAAGGTCTGGTTGATCCGTATGTGTCGATCAAGGAAAACGAGGCCCGGGTCATGGCCCGCATATTGGATTCCCAAGAAGGCCTGCGCCGCAAGGAATTGCTGGAAACCGTGCGCCATGACCTGGTGACCAAGCTTGGTTTTAAAAAAGAAGAAGTGACCGTTAGCGGGTTGTTGGTGCTTTACAACAACATGCTGCAAAGCCTGTTCAAATCGCAGATCAAGACCATTGGCGTTGTGATGCTGGGGATTGCGATCATGTTCCTGGTGTTGTTCCGCTCATTCACCCTGTCGGTAATCGGCATTCTGCCGAACCTGTTGGGCGCCGGGGTGGTGCTGGGCGTCATGGGGTGGGTGAAAATCCCCATGGACATGATGACCATTACCATCGCCGCCATCACCATCGGTATCGCGGTCGATAACGGCATTCACTATATCTATCGCTTCCGGGAAGAATATGCGCTGAGCGGCGATTATGCGAAGACCCTGCACATCTGCCATTCTAACATCGGCAAGGCGGTGTTCTACACCACCCTGACCATCATTATCGGTTTTTCCATCCTGGTGTTTTCCAACTTTATCCCGACGATTTATTTTGGCGTGTTAACCGCATCGGCCATGTTCATCGCCCTCTTGGCGGCGCTGACGGTATTGCCGAAGCTGATCTTGTGGTGGAAACCGTTCGGCTGATGGGTTGATGGCGTTTCAGAAAAATTCCCTCTGGTAATACTTAACTTTTTTCTTCGGCAGGTCTCTCGATCATCTCGGTGAGTTTGCGGTTGCTGGTTTCCAGCGTTTTGATTTTTACCGCCACTTCGCTCAGGGCGTCTTTTTGCTCTTTTCTAATGCGCTGCAATAAAAGGTCTCCCTGAATGGCGACGTTTTTCATCGAATTGGTGGCCAACCAAGTCTCCATTAAAGCAATAACGAGGGCCAGAGAACCGATGATCATAGCCATGGGGGACAACCTTTTTTTATGTACCGAATTAGACGGAGGAAAATATCAATGCCATGCCCGTTCTCAACATGAGTCTGGTATCGATTAATCCGTTTTTTTTAAGGTTCCTGCGTATCCATGGCGCCGGACCGGAGGCGGATTTAATGCCCGCCCGGTTCATTCCAGGGTGGCAGCAGGACGATACAATTTGGGTTAAAGCCTAAGTTTTTCAACGTATCCATGCTTTTCACCACCTTCAGGGTCTGCAAATCAACCACCGAGACCGAGCCATCGCTCATGCCCGGCAGGTTAAGAAGCGCGCTTTGGACAAAACCATATTTTCCGTCCTTGGTGAGGCCGACATGGTGCGCCCCATCCCCGACCTTGAGGGTGGAAATACGCTTCGGCTTCAACGGCCCGGCCGACATATCAAAGGTATGAAAACGCCCCGGCGCGGCGGTGGTCACGTACATCCGGTCAGCTTTCTGGTTGAAATACATTTCCAACGGCACACCGGCCTTTAGCGGTTTGAAATCGAAGACCTCGGCGGCAGTGAAATCCAACTTGCCGGGATCCCAGGTCAACGCCCAAATGCTGCCGCCGAACATGTTAGTGACGTAGTGAACCGGCGGGTTTGATCCCGGCACCCTCAATAACTCGACCGGCGCCTCGCCGGCCTTGCCGGGCTTTTTCGATACCCGGATACGTTTCAGTTCCTTGCCGGTGCTGGCTTCAACAACGATGACATCGTCACGCACATCCTTGAGATCGCCGCTGACCGTGCTGGTGACGAGAATGCGGTCGATGTCGCTGGCGATAGCCAGACCATGGGGATAGGAATCCGGCAGCTTGACGATGCGCTTGACCTTGTCTGTGCCGACATCGCCTTCGATGTAGCGGGCCGACATCATGCAGGTCACGTACCAGGTTTTATTATCCTCGGAAAAAATCACGTCCTCGCCCATCTTGCAGTCAGGCAGATCAATCCGCTTCAAACGATAAGGAAACTGATTTAGGTCGAAGACATGAAGGACGGATTTCCCCAGCGCCGTGACATAGGCTTTTTGCTGTTCGCGGTCATAGAAGATGTGATGCGCCACCAAGTCCGGCGACAATGGAACATCCATGAGGATTTTTCCGAAATTCAAAGAATCGGGATCGACATCGATGATCGCGATGCCTTCCTTGCGGGGCGCGTTGCCGGAAAGTTTTAGGGACTTCAATGAATCCGGCGTTTTGCTTTCGTAATTCATCATCGCCAGGATTTCCGCCCTTGAAGGATTTCCAAGTGACATGGTTGCAGCAAGCGCAAGCGCCCCCAGAATTAGGAACTTTTTCATGATTTTTTCCCCATAGATCCGTGCAAAAATTTTCTTTTGATGATTAGAAGGTTACCGGTAGATTACACTACGTTCTAGTCTAATTTTAAAATAACCATCTATTTTAAAGACCCTGTATACAGATGGGATGAGCAGGCTTGTTTACGCTGGCCCGTAACCGCGTTAGACCATTGACCCATGGTGGTATTTTCAAGAACCCCGGCCGTGGCGGCGGCCTTTCTCGTATTATTGTCCGGGTTCCCCGCATGGGCGCACGCCTTTGGGCAACGCTATGACCTTCCATTACCTTTATGGCTCTACGCCTTGGGCGCAGGGGCGGCGGTCGGACTTTCCTTTGCCGTCATGGCCTTTTTTATCAAGGTCAAGGACAGCCGCCTGGAAACGGCCCGCTATGACATTTTACAGTGGACGGGGGCCCGATGGTTGGGACACCCGGTTTTCCTGAACGGGTTACGCTTACTTTCCGTCGCGGTTTTCTTGCTGATCCTGGCGACATGCTTTTTCGGTAACCCCGCGCCTTTTAAAAATTTCGCGCCGACGTTCGTCTGGGTCATTTGGTGGGTCGGGTTCGCCTTCATTTCTGCCTTGCTGGGCAATTTCTGGGATCTGGTTAATCCTTGGAACATAATCTTCCGTTGGGCCGAACGGATGATCCCGGCGGGGATGTCGAAGCGGAAATATCCCAGGCACTTGGGCCATTGGCCGGCGATAGTTCTGTTTCTGGCGTTCGCCTGGATGGAATTGATTTCGGACGTTGGAGAACAACCCCGAAACCTGGGCGCCCTGATCATTGCCTATTCCACCATCACCTGGGCCGGCATGGCGGCCTATGGCCGAAAAACCTGGCTGCGATATGGCGAGGTATTTAGCGTCGTCTTCGGAATTTTGTCCCGCTTCGCGCCAAGTACCGGCACCGGGAAACAATGGCATTTGCGGTTTCCGGGCGTCGCCCTGATCAGCCACGAGGCGGAAACACCTTCGGCCATATGCTTCGTGTTCCTGTTGCTGAGCAGCGTCACCTTCGACGGCATCCTTGAGACCCCTTCCTGGAAATCATTTCTTGAGGTCGTTGCAGAAAGCCATTTCCTCCGGGGGGGCCTGGTGTTCCTTCAACAGTCGGGGATCAATCTGTTGAAATTGATCGAAACCCTGGCTTTATTCGCCCTGCCGGCGGTTTTCCTGGCGGTGTTTTTCGCCGTCTGTTGGCTTGTCGGCCGTTTCGGTGGGGAAAAAATTCCACTTCGCACGATCACCGGGTTTT
>JAZFSL010000343.1:0-7826 GCA_036446135.1 Rhodospirillales bacterium
GCCGACCATAAAAGGAAAAAAGACATCCCCACCGTCGTCGTCGATCCCCGGCGCACCGGCACCGTCATGGGCTATGAAGACGTTAACCCGAAGAACTCGGTGCATGTGCCGGTCCTCAACGGCGACATCAGCTTCCTCAACGCCATCGCCCACGTATTGCTGAAGGACCACGAAGACGTCATCGATTGGGATTTTGTCAAATTGCACACTACCGGCTGGGAAAAATACGTCGACGGCGTACGCAAGGACTATAGCCCGGAACAGGTCCAGGACCGCATGGGAGGACCCAACCACGATGTTTCGCCGGCCATGATCCGACGCGTCGCCGGCATGTTCGCCGACGCCACCCGCAAGCGGCTGGCCCGCGCCAAAGGCATGCAGCAGGGCGGTTATGGCGGCGTCATCATTATGTGGGGCATCGGTTACAACCAGCACATCCACGGCCAGTACAACGTCATCTCGATCATCAACCTGCTGACTTTGACCGGCAACCTGGCCAAGCCCGGCTGCGGCCCGTTCTCCATGACCGGCCAGCCCAACGCCATGGGCGAACGCTTTACCGGTGGATTAACCGGGCGCCTGCCCTTCAACATGCCGTTGAAGGACGCCAAGCACCGCAAGAAAATGGCCAAGGCCTGGGGGGTGCCGGAGAAGAACCTGATTACCGCCATGAATGGGAAAAACCCTGGCTATGCGGTGGGCATGATGGAACGCGCGTTGAAGGGCGAGGTGAAGGCGTTTTTCTTCGTCTACGCCACCCATATCGACCTGCCCGATGTCAACAATTTGGTGCGCCCGGCCCTCGCCAAGACCTTCAACGTGGTCCAGGAAATCTACCGCCACGCGCCCAACAACCTCTATGCGGACGTGATCTTCCCGGCCGCCACCTGGGGCGAGGTCGAAGGCATCTATATCAGCTCGGAACGGCGTCTCAATATTTGTCAGAAGGCTGCCGAGCCACCAAAGGGCTGCCGCCCCGACCTGGATATGGTTCTCGACAAGGCCAAGGGTATCGGCAAGCTTTTGGGCCTCGATATGGAAAAGGCCCTGCCCTACAAACGCAAGAAAGACGGCTTCTACGACGCCCAGGAGATCTTTCGCGACATCCTCAGGGCTTCGGAAGGCACCGACACCGATCTGACCGGCATCCTTGAAGTCGAAAAATTGGACAAGATCACGCCCTACGATCAGATCGCCGAGTTGCGCGGCATCCAGTGGCCGGCGCCCAGTTATGAGGTCGCCCAGAACGGCGGCACCAAGCGGCGTTTCATGATGCAGGAAGGAATCTGGAAGAACAAACCCTACGGTTACTTCCGCACCAAGGACGGCAAGGTTCATATGAAGCTGGTCGTCCAGGATTATTCCGAGCGCGAAAAAATCACCAAGGAACTAATGCGTTTCGGCGCTGAAGAAGGCCTCTACACCATCGACCATATTGACCTGATGAAAAAGGCGCGCGATGCTGGCCTGACCCCCGACATGCCCGATGAGGCGCATCGCGGCAAGAAGTGGCAAGACGTTCCCAAGGACAAGTTCCCCTATTGGTTCGGTCTGGGCGTGGTGTATGAGCACTTCCACACCGCCAAATCCAACCGCAGCCCGACGACGCGGAGATTGGTGCCGGAAATGTACGTGGAAATGCACGAAGCCGACGCCAAGGATTTGGGCATCAAGGACGGCGACAAGGTCCGCGTCATTACCCGGCGCGGATCGCTTGAAGCTCGCGCCCAGGTCGGCACCAACTCGCTGGTCAAACCGGCCAGGAACAACGTGCCCAGGGGCTACATGTTCGGGCCGTGGAACCTGTCAGTGGCCGACAGCGCCGATCCGAAAAAGAACAAGTGGCTGGCCAACGGCGTCACCAGCCGCATTTGGGATCCGGTGTCGGGACAGGTCGACTTCAAGAAAAGCGCGTGCCGGATCGAAAAAATCTGATTGGAAGCCGGTAAGTCGATGCAACGCAGAAACTTCCTCAAGGTGTTGGCGGCGGGCGCGGCGGCAGCCGTGGTCCCGGGCCCCGGCCGGGCGGCATTAAGCAAGCCGTCGTTGCGCTATTTGCGCCCGCCCGGCGCACTGGCGGAAGACGATTTTCTTAGCCGCTGCATCAATTGCGGGCAGTGCGGCGAGGCCTGTCCCAACCGTTGCATTAAGTATTTCAGCTTTGAGAACGGCCTTTCCTCCACCGATACGCCCTACATCATCCCGCGCGAGAAAGCCTGCATCCTGTGCATGAAGTGCGGCGATGTCTGCCCGACGGGTGCCATCCAGCCCGTCAAGCGCGGGCTGGAACCGATCCTGGCCGGCGTCCGGATGGGCAAGGCGGTGGTCGATGAAAGCCTGTGTCTTTCCTTCCAGGGAAAAACCTGCGGGGTGTGTTACCGGGCCTGTCCGTTGCCGGATGTCGCCATTTCCGTCGGCATGCTGGAACAGCCCCACGTCAGCGACAAATGCGTCGGCTGCGGGCTGTGCGAACGGTCCTGCATCCAGATGCCGCAGGCCATCCGAGTCATTCCAACCCACGGATAAATATGTAGGACTTCAATAATAATGAGCGCAAAGCGCCAATCTCCGTTTTTCCTGTGGCGGCACTTGAACAAACTCAGGTGGCTGACCTTGACCACCGTTTTCGTGATGCTGGTGGCGTTGCCGTTCGTGCATCTGTATCAGACCTACGTGGCGGCGCACGCTTATGACCTGCTGTCGCCGTCGGAAGTACAAATCTATGACGCCGTTGAGGCGTTGACCGCCCCCTTCACCAATGATCCCGCCGAAGACCTAGACGCCATCAAGGGCAACACCTGGTCGGGGACATTCTGGGGAGTGAAGTTATCGGACCCGTTGGCGGCACTGGGGCAGATGGCGGCGGGAAGAACCCTATATTGGCCGTTTCTGCTAACCGCCCTCATTCCCATCGGCCTTAGCGTTGTCTTCGGGCGGTTCTTCTGCGGCTGGATATGCCCGGCGACGTTAATTTATGAGCTCAACAGTAATTTCGCCGCCTGGCTGCACTGGGCCGGGTTCAACCCCGGCAACCGTCATTTTGATAAGCGCATCAAGTACGGGGTTTTGGCGCTGGGCGTTATCGGTTCGGCGGCCACCGGTTCGGTATTGGTGGCAGCGGTCTATCCGCCGGCCATCGTCGGCCGCGAAATCTATTACGCGGTGGCGCTGGGCGGGTTTGGCACCGGCGCGGTGTTCTTCCTAGGCACGCTGTTGTTTGACTTGTTAGTCGCCCGGCGCGGGTTCTGCCGGGTGCTGTGCCCCGGCGGGGCGTTGTATTCACTGCTCGGCCGCTATCGCTTGGTTCGGATTCGGCGCATCGTCGAAGATTGCAATGACTGCGCCAAATGCAACGCGGTCTGCGAATTCGACCTCGACCCGTTACGCGACAATTTTGGCCAGGAATGCAACAACTGCACGGCGTGCATCGCCATTTGCCCGACCGATGCCATGACTTTCACGTTGCGCCTCACCGATATCGAGCCCCAAGGCTCCGGACACCTTGGCCGCCAGTATATTCGTGAACAGGACAAACAGGGCAATGGAACGTAGAAGTGCATTACAAAAACTAACCACCGCCGCCGCTTTGCTGGCCGTCGGGGTCGCGCCCTACGGGATTTCGACGCTGCTGTCGTCCGAACAGTCTGTTTCACGAAGACGGTCCCTGGAAAAGGCCAAGCGGCGCAATTATCTGCGCCCGCCCGGCGCGCTCAAGGACGACGCGGCGTTTGTCGCGGCCTGCATCGGATGCGGATTATGCGGCGAGGTCTGCCCGCCACGGTGCATCCTGTTTCATGGCCAGGGCGGTGGCGCAAAGGTCAATACGCCCTACATCAAGCCCGAAGAAAAAGGCTGCATTCTTTGCAATAAGTGCATGGAGGTCTGCCCGACCGAGGCGCTGGTGGAAACGGCACGGGAAAAGATCGACATGGGCCTGGCCCAGATCGACCGCACTGCGTGTTATCCCTGGGTCGACCGCGGCATCTGCGGGGCGTGTGTCAGCATCTGTCCTTTGGGGGACCGGGCGATTACGTTTAAATTGTTTAACCAATACCGGCCGGTGATCGAGAAAGGCTGTGTTGGCTGCGGATTGTGTGTTGAGGTCTGCCCGCACCCCAGCGTCCCGATCTGGGTCATCGACCGCCCATCCGCTAAGCGGAATACGCAAAAGGCCTAGGCGATGAAGAGATTTCTTGTTACAGCGTTTGGAATATTTGCCCTGGTAATATTCTCAATTGATTTTGCCGCCGCCCACCATGTCCTGGGCCGGCCCGCATCAAGCCTGAATGAGGATTCCAACACCCCGTCGGCGCTCCAGGGCGACGCTCTTCTTGGCGACTACACCCTCACTTATATGGTTTTTCCGGCCTTCCCCAAGCCGGGCGCCGCCGGGCGCATCAATCTCTATATCAGCGGCGGCGCCAAGCCATTTCAAGGCAAGGTTTCGTTCAAAGTCAGCGCCGATACCTGGTTGTCCGTCCTCGGCGTCAACGCCGAGACAAAAATGCTCGGCATCCAGCCGCCCGACGATCATGTCTACCGCCAGAGCTTCACTTTTGGACACGCCGGCGATTACATCATCACCGCCGAGTTCAAGGACGGGCAGGAATCTTACCGGCTCGACTTTCCGCTGCGTATCGGCGACCCTGCCCCGATCGGCCCCATCGGCATCATCGCAGGCCTGTTGGCGGCGGTATTGATCACCGTCAGCCTGATCCAACGCCGCCGGTCCATGACCGGCAAAATCCGTGGCAAGCATGACCAAAAAACCGAATAGTGACCCGGCAATGGGACGCCGGGACCTGCTCAGGCTTGGCGCCGGGAAAGCCGCCGAGGCGGCGGCCCAATTGGCCGGCATCAAAGCCGCTTGGTCGGCGGAAAACTGGCTGCGCCCGCCCTTCGCCCTTAAGGAACTGGCGTTCCAGTTAAACTGCACCCTGTGCGACCAATGCATCAATGCCTGCCCCCATGATGTGCTGTTCAAGCTGCCGGCGCGATTCGGGCTTCAAGTGGTGGGGACGCCGGCCATGGACCTGATCAACCGGGGTTGTCATATGTGCGAAGGCTGGCCCTGCGTCACCGCCTGTGAGCCAAACGCCCTGACGATGGCGGTGGTGCAAGTGGCCCCACGGGAAAATGAACCCCATCCGCCGCCGATGCCGAAACTGGCAAGCATTGCCATCGACACTAAAACCTGTCTGCCTTATCTTGGCCCTGAATGCGGTGCCTGTGCCGCTTCGTGTCCGGTGACCGGCGCACTTCTGTGGCCGGACGGGGTCAAGCCAGTCATTGACCCGGATGTGTGCACCGGCTGCGCGCTCTGCCGCGAGGCCTGCATCACCGAGCCGAAATCGATTGCCGTCAGCGCCGTTACGGATGTGCTGGAACCTGATTAATCCCTGCCGATATCTCACGTCCGCTTTACCCCCGAAAAAGGTCTGCCTTTGACCCAAAACGGACATTCACCAGATTAACAAGTCCAGCACACTAAATTACTCAATGCGCAGGACTCTCGACCAATCATCGTATTATAGTTGGTCGGATATTGGCGATTTCTTCAAGCATGGGGAGGAAAGTAACGTGTTCAAATTTTCCATTTCTGATGATCTTAGTGATCGTTCCCACGTAAATATTTTTTGGTGTCTAGCTGTCGCCTTGACGGTGTTAATATTTCTAGCCGATTTGAAATTCCCCCTGGGCGTTGCAGCCGGGGTGCCTTACGTCGCTGTTGTTCTTGTGGCATGGTGGCTGCCCTATCGTCGAAACGTTATTGCTTTGGCATTGATCACTTCTCTGTTGACCGTAGCTGGATACATCCTTTCACCGCCCGGAGGAATTGCATGGATCGTCGCTACCAATCGGAGTTTAGCTCTTTTCGCTATTTGGAGCGTGGCAATTCTTGTCATCCGACGAAAACAAGCCGAAACGATGGTGCTCGAATCTCGCGATAACCTGGAAATCAAGGTTACGGAGAGAACGAAAGAACTCAGGAAGCTATCCGTCGCCATCGAACAAAGTCCGGTGTCCATCGTCATTACCGACCTAAAAGGCACTATCGAATACGTTAATCCGCAATTCACGAAAATTAGCGGCTACACCTTTGAAGAAGCTATCGGACAGAACCCGCGAATTCTAAGTTCCGGAAAAAACGATCCGAAAATCTATGAAGATATGTGGAGCACGCTCTTGGATGGACAAACCTGGAATGGCGACCTGCTGAACAAAAATAAAAGTGGCGAGGTTCTTTGGGAAACCGTCAATATTTCGCCCATCACCACGGATGAAGGGGAGATCACCCACTATGTCGGTGTCAAGGAGGACATCACCGATCGCAAACGTCGTGAAGAGCTGGCGCAGATAAGCGAGGAGCAGGCGCGGGAAAGCGAAGCGCGATTACTGGAAATTCTGGAACAAAGTCCTTACGGCGTTTCCATTTCTTCACTGCAATCAAAGAAGCGGCTATACATGAATCACCGTTTTATAGAAATGTTTCTGGGCAAAGCGGATAGTGAACTCCAGGATCGAGATGCCCTCGAAAGTTATGACGACCCTGAACAGTTGGAGAAAAACTGGGCCGAATTCGAGCGTCGCGGTTTCATTACTGGCAAAGAAGAGATCCGGAAACGCCTCGATGAATCAACCTGGTGGTGTCTTTCTGATTGGCGGTTAATTACGTTCGGTGACGAAAAGGCAGTAATGGTCTGGCATTACGATATAACCGACCGAAAAAAAGAGGCTGAAGAACTTGAAAAAGCACACAAACGCTCTGAGCGATTCAATAAATTAGCGACGGGCCGCGAACTTAGAATGATCGAGATGAAAAAAGAAGTTGATGAGCTTCTCGAGAAAATGGGCGAAGAGCCGCGATACCCTTGATCCCAACAATCATCCTTACGTCCGCTTTTGGTTATTAGTGGACATTTGTTGGATTGCGATTTTCAATAAGTTACATACGGGTGTCATCGTTTCTTGCGTTTTACTTAATTTACGTATTGAGGTGAAGTCGCTATCCAATATTGCCAAACCTAAGAAGATCACGCACATTCTTTTGTATGCGTGCCCCCTAATCTGAACGCGACGCCGGATACCGGTCCTTGTACCAAGGTTTTTTTTAAGCAGGTTTTGCAATATAATCGACGTCTTGGGAGTAGCCGGCATGGCAAAAGCTGGAAAAAGCGGTTTCTTTGTTGCTCTTGTTCTTCTGGTAGTTGTTTTTCCTGGCCTCATCCGGGCGGAGCCCACAATCCCTCTGACCTCTGCGGAAAAGGTGTGGCTGAAGACGCATAAGAGCGTTCGCGTCATGATTGGCGCCTGGCCGCCCTTCCAGTACGTGGAGGACGGCCAGCCCAAGGGCCTAGCAATCGATTATGTAACCAAAATCCTCAAAAACCTGGGGCTCGAAGTCGTTCCCGTCGCCATCCTTTGGACCGACGCGCTGGCCGGCATTAACCGGTTCGAAAAAGTTGACCTCTTGCCGACTATCGCGCGCTCGCCTGAGCGCGAGAAGATGGTCAGGATTACCCGGGATTATCTTTCCTTCCCGTCAGTAATCGTGACCCAGACGGGGGCGAGTTTTGTTGGATCGCTTCTTGATCTCTATAGCAAGAATATCGCCGTGGAGAAGGACTATATCACCCACAAGCGTTTGGCCCGCGACCATACCCTAATCAATATCCTTCCGATGAAGACGACCAAGGAAGCATTAACGGCTGTCTCTTCGGGCGAGGCCGACGCTTATGTCGGTAATCTGGCGGTGGTTACCTTCCTCATCGATAAGCTGGGCTTGGACAACCTCAAGATCGCTTCACAAACGGAATACGCCAACA
>JAZFSL010000344.1:0-9065 GCA_036446135.1 Rhodospirillales bacterium
GTCTCAAGAAGCTCAAGATCATGGAAGAAGATCTTGAGAAGATTGCTGCCGAAGACCTTCACGAATTACTTCGTGCATGGGAGTTGAAACACCGCCATCGTACGTCCGAAAGCGTGTTGCAGCACACGCTGTTCCGTAAAGAAACACGTTGGCCGGGTTACTACTACCGTGGTGACGCCATGAAGCTGGATGATGAAAACTGGCACGTGCTGACGGTTTCGCGTCGTGATCCGGAAACCGGCGGATACACCATGGAGAAGGCGCCCTTGTATCACTTGGTTGGTGACGAGGAAGCTGCTGCAGCCGAATAATCTTCAACATCCCCGGCAGGTGTTCACCTCGAATTTCTGCCGGGGAATTGAAAAAAGGATCAGCATTCACATGTTGATCTTTTTTTGTGCCACTGCGAGATTACCCTTCCAGTGTGACTGAGGATAAATATGAATATTATCGACCTCACGGATGATGAAATTCTGACCGGTGCCGAGCCGGTGTGGATTGAGCTTGTCAGGGCTTCCAACGAAGGTGATTACGGAAAATTTATCCGCAATTTCGACTACGATCTGATACAAGGCTTGAACGAAGTCGAAGTCGGAAAGCAATTCGCGAAAAGCGAACTGACCCGGAGCCTTTCCGAAGTCTACGATTTTCTCGGCATCATTCGACGCGGCGAGCACGTGACCGTTCTCTATCGTGTTCGCAGCACGAAAAAAGAGGGTGAGTGGCTCGGCCGTTTGGTCCTTGGGTATGATAAGAATGATGAGATCAAGATTTTCGGGGCTTCGGTCTTTTAGTCGTTTGGCGCGGGATCAATATGAGTGAAACGATCCAAGACAACAAATTCGTCGAATTGAAATACCAAGTGATTGACAAAAAATCGGGCAGCGTCCTCGTCGCGGTCGAATTTCCGGTCGGCTACGTGCATGGCGCCAATGATATTTTGGCGCCCACCGTCACCGAAGAACTGGAAGGTAAGTCCGCCGGCGAAGTCATTGAAGTGCCGTTTGATGGCGACCAAATTTACGGCCCAAGGGACGAGTCGTTGGTGTTCACGGATCACATCGATAACGTTCCCGAGGAATACAGGAAGGTCGGCAACACCATTTACACAGAGAATGAGAAGGGTGAAACCCGAAGCTTCCTCGTTACCAGGATTGATGACAAGACGCTGACGGTCGATGGCAACAATCCGTTATGCGGCAGAAAGGTCATCTTCAAGTTGGAAATTCTCAGTGTCCGTGACGCAACCGTTGAGGAGATCGAAGCGGGTGGGCCCGTTGAAATTAAGCCGGATATCGATGAATCGCTGACGATACCGATTTGAGAAATGGCGCCTCCATTTCTCGTCCCTTGGTCCCACCTTCCGAAAAAAAAGTCCATGCTAATCGCTCAATTATCCGACACCCATTTGAAAGCCGGAGATGACGAGGACCCCCACTGGGGTTATCGCGAGAATGACCTTCGCGCCTGTGTGGCCGACATAATGGAACTTGAAGAGCCTGTGGATTGTGTTCTGCACACGGGGGACATGGCGCAGCTGGGCCGGCAGGATGATTACGCTCTCATCAGGGAAATCGTTGAGCCTTTTGCGTCAATTTTTTTTCCGGTGCCAGGAAACCGTGACAGCAGATCCGACCTAGTGGCCAAGTTTCTCAGGCGGCGCGTACCCCGACAGCAACCATTCATTATTTACGCCGTTGATGAATTTCCTGTCCGCCTGATCGGGCTCGATACTCTTTCTGCGGAAACCATGATGGGTGAGCTTGATGAACCAAGGCTTGCCGCCCTCGACGAGATTCTGGCGGTCGAAGGCTCAAAGCCTACTGCGATCTTCATGCACCATCCGCCGTTCAATGTGCCCGGTGCTGAGGGGCGCTACAGATTCCAATTCGACCGCTTGGAATCTGCGGATGATTTTTGGAAGGTCATCGGCCGCCATCCAAATGTCGTCCGCCTGTTTTGCGGCCATGCGCACCGGTTGGCCGAAACCAGCGTAAACGGCGTCATGTGCTCGATTATGCCAAGCGTTGCAACGGACAAACATGTTGGCGAACTGCCAAATGAAGCCATCGGAAAAACCTTGTACATGCTGCACCGCTTCGATGAACGTTCGAATGCGTTCAAAAGTTCCCTGCGGATCGTTCGGGGTGAAAAATCGTCCGCTAAGCCCTCCACTCCGCATTTTTCCCAAGGCATCCGTCCATAAATCCGGCTCTCAGGATAGTGGGTCGCTTGTTTCGGGCTACTGCTCGCTGCGACTCAAACAACAATTTTGCCGGTTTTTCGGCCACGGAAAGACGCTCATGAGATAATTTTCCTGCATATATTCAAGCCATTACCCAAGGGGGTGACTTTTAAATCGGTAAACCCATATATTCCCCATAAGAAGAAAAACAAAAACACATGGTGGCTGGCTCATAGTAGGTGCATAGCAAAATAAAGCACCTGATGAGGTGCTAAAAATGGCTGATCTCACCGATTTGGTCGCTGGCAACGAAGGTCAAGGCACCGTAGCTGGCGAAGCGACAGACGGTGGTTCTGTGTCTTTGCCAGATGGCTTTTCCCTTTCCAACGCAAATATTGAAACTGACGGTTCTGAATTGATTGTTACCGTCGCCGGGGAAAAAGATGAAAAACCCGAGGGCGAAGGGAAGAAAGAGGAGGTTGTCGAGTCTGAATTGGTGGGCCGGAGTGCTCAAGCCGAAGCGGCAGCAGAAGCGGCTGAAGCCGCGGCACAGGCGGCAGCAGCAGCGGATGCGTCGGCCCGTGTAGCGTCGGAAGTAGCGGCCCGTGCGGCGACCCTTGCCGCCAGACTTGTGGCGCAATCGGCAGCTGGAGGTCAAGAAAATGGCGCGACAATAGCGGCAAATAATTTGGCCGAGTATGCACAAGAACTAGCGGCGGCTACCCAGGCTTTCGGCAAACAGGCTGCTTGCGAAGAATTTGCTATTTGTGATTTTGGGCAGTTTTCCTTTTTAGGCCCTGATCTTGGAAACCTGAACGCCATAAAGGCCGTCATCGCCAACGTCAATGATGCATTTCTAGAAGCCAAGGCAGCGGTTGCTGCTGCCCAGATGGCGGCGAATGCTGCCCTGGAGACTGCCGAAGCAGCGGCCGGGGCTGTCGGCCCTGTATCTTTTTCCGCCCGTGATGCTGCAGTGGCGGCTTTGGATAAGGCCAGTGCCGCAGCATTGGCGGTAGAAGCGGCGGCTGAAACGGCCCAGGATATTATCATCGAACTGCAAGGTATGGTTCAGGCCGCCAAGTTGGAAATCGTCAAAGCAGATTGGCACGGCACGGATGGTGACGACGTCATGGATGTCGACGATCTTAACACCACGGGTCAGATAATCGAAGGCGGCACCGGCGATGACCACCTGATCGGTGGCGTCGGTAACGATATTCTTGCCGGCGACGAAGTGGGCGACACTCTTGACGGCGGCGATGATATTGATATGGCATCGTGCTTCGACGCCCTGTCCAGTGTCATGGTCGATCTAACCCAAGGGATCGGCATCGGCGACGTTGCTCAAGGCGATATGCTTCTCAACATTGAAAACTTCACCAGCAGCGTCTTTGACGATACGCTGATTGGTGATGCGGACGACAACGTGCTGACCGGCGGTGAAGGCACTGAAACGGCGGCTTTCGAAGGAGCCATCGGCACCTATACCATTAACCGCGCTGCCGATGGCACGATTACGGTAACCGTTCCCTCCGTTGACGATTGACCACTGATACGGACACGCTTTCCGTCATCGAAATTCTGTCGTTTGGTGACAAAACCTTTAATGTGCTCGACACCAGGGTTAACGTCGGCAAGGCGTTCGATCTCGACGGTGACCTTGCCGGTGATCAACTTGTCGGTTCCGACGACGCTGATGAAGACTCGGCATTCCTTCTGGACATCAAGGCTGAACTGAACGACATAACAGAAACCCTTTCCGTTACTATCAGCGGCGTTCCAGAGGGCGCGACCTTGTCCGCCGGGACCGAATTACCGGTCGGCAGCGGCATCTGGATTCTGACGGCGGCTCAGTTGGGAGGATTAACTCTGACTCCGCCGGACAATTCCAATGAGGATTTCCAGTTGACGGTGACAGCGAAGTTTACCACGGCAAGCGGTGAATCCGGATCAATCACGGGCACCCTTGATATCAACATATTTGGTGTTGCCGATGCGCCGACGTTGGATATTTCGGTCAGCAGCGGCATTCCGGGCGGCATTTTGTCCAAACCGGTGACTGCCGACCCGACGCCTGATAATTCCAGCTCGCATCAGGTTATCGGTACCGATGGTGATGATTACATTGACGGCGAAAGTAAAGAAGAGTTCATTGATGGTGGGCATACACGCAATGACGGCGACCACAGCCATGATGACAGCAGCAGCGATACCGTGCTGTTCACCTGTTCGCGCGATCAATACATCATCACCGAAAATCTGGATGGCAGCTTTACTGTCCTAGACTTGTTCACGGGCCGTGACGGCACCGATACATTCATCAACGTCGAAAACTTCCAGTTCTCCGACGGGACCGTAGCCGAAGATACCCTGATCGCCACCAACCCGATGACGTTCATGCTGGATATCGATGCAGCGTTAACGGGTACAGATGGTTCGGAAAGCCTGTCGATTAGCGTTAGCGGCTTGCCCGCCGGCGCTTATTTGACCTTTGGCACTGATAACGGTGACGGCACCTGGACTTTGACACCGAAAGAAGCGCTGGAAGGCAGCCTCGGTATTGTCGTTCCTTATGATGTTCAGGCTGACTTTCTCCTCAGCGTTGCAGCCACAACGACAGAAAACGACGGTTCCACCAACACGGTGACCCAGGTCGTGCTTTTGGGCGCTAATTTGTTCCATAGGAGCTGACGTTAGACAATTTTATTTCCTAAATAGACTAGGGTCAGAACTCATTTGTCGCTTTATCAGAAACTTCTTCTATGAGGTCATTCAAATACTGGTAACTTTTTTCAGTCTTTTTCCCAATCAAATCCTTTTTCGGTGATCAGCTTGAGACAAGCGTCGGCAACGGCTTCGTCAAAAAATTTGCCACGGCCCTCTTTAATGACATCAATGCCACGCTCGATGCCAAGCGCCGGACGATAGGGACGATGCGATGAAATGGCCTCTATAACGTCGGCGACGGAGATGATTTTGGCTTCCAGGGTGATTTCATCACCCTTCAGCCCCTCCGGATATCCTGTCCCGTCAATGCGTTCGTGGTGCTGATAGACCATATCCACAATCGGCCAGGGGAAGGTCAAACCCTTAAGGATATCCTTACCGACTTGAGGGTGTGTCTTGATGATATTGCGTTCGTTGTCGGTGATGCGGCCTGGTCGATTCAGAATCTCCGCCGGTACATAAATCTTGCCAATATCGTGAATCTTGCTACCTAGCTGGATACCCTCGATCTGCGCGTCAGGAACATTCATTTCATGGGCAATTGCCGTTGCCAGTTCGGAAACACGCTCCTGATGGCCGGCGGTATATGGATCGCGGATTTCAACGGTATGCATAAAGGCCTGAACGGTGTTGATGAAGACTTGGTGGAGATGCTCAGCATCATTTCGGATTGTATCTTCCGCCCGCTTTCGATCGGTCACATCGAGGCCAGAAAAGACCAGGAAATCCGTATCTCCGCCGTCTTGCCGGGTGGCGTTAACGGACCAGTCGATCAAACGCTCGGTGTCATACCGGGAATGCCAGTGTGTCTCCAGGCGGTGCGTTGCCGATGTCTCCAACACCCGCTCAACGACCTTCTTTGAAGCCTTAACTTCATCAGCGGAAAAGAAATCCCAGATATGTTTTCCCTCGATTTCACTGACAGGAGAAAGCGTTTCCTCTTCACATGCCTTGTTGGCATAAACAATCCGCCCTTCCAGATCGACGACCACGACAACGGCCCCGACGGTTTCAAGGGCGTCACTGAAGAACTGCCGCTTGTCACCAACAAAACCTGGAATAATCGATTGGTTGTCTTGATCCATTTTGGGGCTCTTTATGCCCCCACATACGAAAATTTCCAGTTAATTGGGGGCTCATCTGGGTCAACCCAGAAATTATAATATAAAATGCAGGCTGAAAATAGGCTTTCGGGCTTTAGGCCTCCGTACTGAATGTCCGCTTTTGGCTATTAGCGGACCTTTTGAGCCGTGGCTTATCAGGTTCGGTATTACCCCGAAAGCGGATCCTTGCTTGAATGCCTCATACACGCCCCGGAAAAGCGTCCGGGGCTACCCCTGGAAAACCCAGTATTATTCTACCCCCGCTATGCTTGGAAATATTTCAGTTCGCAGTGGGCCTTGATTTTGCTGCTCTGGCAATACGGTCTCGCTTACTTGCGCGTTAAGCAAGATCCTCATTCGAGGGAATACATGAACCTGGCCCTTTCCGATGATGATGCGGCGGCATTTCTGGTTCAATGATAATCGCCCTGGATCGCAGGGTCAGCCCTGAAAGAGACAGCGATCAATAACTGAAACGGTAACTGTAGCGAAGCCCCAGGCTGTCTATGCCCTGGTTTTTATCACTAATGACTCCGGCATTCGACATATGCTCCCATACCAGGGAAATGCCATTGGCATCATTCCAGCGCCAACCGAACTCACCTCCCAAGCGAAATAATACCCGTGACCCGAATTCAATATTATCGGAGTTGCCGTTTCTCAGTTTACCGTCATGCACCGCTAAACCTAGGAAACCTTCAAGGAACAAGCCGTTGCCCCACAAGGCGTCCCAACTCAATCCAGTATAGGCGCTGTTGGTATCACCCCCAAGGTTCGCCGTAAGGCCGATATGGGGACGGGGCGACCACATAAAATCAAGAAAACCCGGCGAAACAAAAACCACTTCGGGATTGAGGTTGACGCCGCTTTCGTGGCGATTGTCAAAAGGGTTGGGGGCTTCCACATCTTTGCGGTTGGGAAATTTAACGTCATGGCTCAGCACGCCGAGCCTCAGTTCGGAAATAATCTCCCACAGGGGTGTGCCCCGCCGGACCGATGGTGGCGAACCCGCTGCTCCTGGCCCCCTGGCGGAGGATGAACGAGTGAGGGGTCGGTCGCCTCTGTAGAAATTGGCAAGGCGTAAATATTGCGCCGGGCTGGCCTGCGGTTGCCACGGGGCAGGCCCAGGAGATGCCCATGGGGTTTTTGCTGCGGATGCGTCAAAAGGATGAGGCTGAGACAAAAAACGATCCATGTCGTATAAGGCTGCGCCAAAAGCCATCTTGTTGACGCCTTCGAGAACCAGCATCACCGTCAACACTATTACGAAGGTTTTTAAATTATTCACTCTTCAATAATTCCGGAAATAAAAAGAGAAAATCACATGCCCTGGGCCGACCCGGCGCTTACCGGTTAATTCTCTAATCCGCTGCGATCGTACTCAGACTTTATCACCATTGGAATAGTTTTTTATCCTGGCCAGTTTGAAAACCGGTTATATGTCAACCGGATGCCGTAGCGGGATTAAGGCGGCTGTAATTCATGGCTTGGCTATCCCTATAAATAAAGTTTTAGAACTTTAGGCGCGCGGGCCAAGTCGGCAGGTGTGCCGATATCGATAAAGGCCCCCTTGCGTGTGACATCTCCCAGCGTTCACGCCGGCAATGCCTGAAAAACGTCTTTTTCCATCGACGCGCCGTTCATGGCGGCATTGCGAGTCAACATATTCTAGTTGCCAAGCCGTATTATCGACCAAACAGCTTATCAAACGGGATTGAGTAATTAATTATCGCGGATTCAACACCGGGGTTGGAATCACCGAGCCCTAGGTTTTCATAACGCGATACCGCCAAACTAAGGCGCGAACGGTCGTCGAAGCGGTAGGCGAATTCCAATTGAAAGCGGAACTGAAGCGGATAATCAAGATCCAGGTCATTGTTGCCGCCGATATAATAAAAAGCGCCGATACTCGGCGAAAGTACTACGCGGCGGCCGAAAAAAAAGTCCATCAGGGCACCGGCACCGAAAAAACCGTTTCCGGTCGTGCTTTTTCCCTCGCAGGATTTAATTATTTTGCCCGGGCAAATGGTCCCGGCCAAGGCAATCACCGGTTTCACCGGGCCCAACAGCTTCTCGCCGCGGTATTCGAGCCTAAACTCAGTGTGTGGATCTTCCCGATTGTTCCAGTCGAAGGACCCGACGCCGATGGATACAAACGCCGGGTCGTCGGCCTCAGCCGGCCGCGCTTCTACGAGATAAGCGCAGAAAACCAGTACGACAAGCGCCCGAACAGCAATTTTTAACATCCCAAACACTGCTTCCGTGCTCCCGCTGCAAAGGTAAATGGCCTGAAAACCTAAAAAAAACGACCAAAATCGGTCTCCGAAGACAGACGACTTAATTGACTATTATATTGTCATATATGGGTTTTCTAGCATACGTTACTTTTAAATAGGTATAAAAAAGTAGTGAGAATGGGGGTTTCGTTCCTTCCATTTTCCTAAGGGTGGACTTGATAAGGTGATTTTTTCGCTGCGAACCTCTCTGGTGGTTGTCTTTCTGTCGGTTTCATCGGCGGGATGGGCTGCGTCCATCCAGACCGTCTACGACATGAGCCGGTTCCTGTCCGAACCGCACCCCTTCGACACCGGGGCCGCCAAGGGGGCGGTGGCGCCGCTCGTATCTGCCCCCATCCCCACCTGGGCCGGCGACACACGCGTTTCGAGCCAAGCAGTCCGGCAGCCGACGCCGACCAAAGCCGAAGGGGGCGTTTGGCGCCTTGAATTTCTGAACGAGGATCAGGGTTTCCTGGAGAAGCCCCTTGAAGCCATCTTCGACAACTTTTATGGAGACAGAGACGATAAGAGCGGTCATCTGACTTGGGCATGGAAAGTCGCCTACGCGCCGAACAGCAATCCAGACTGGTTCGAGAGCAACAAAAAATATATCCGTTGGCTGGTCGGCGACAAGACTGCCCGGCTGAAGTATTCCCTGCAGCAAAGCGCTTCCGTCCCGAATTCTATCAACTCCGACAACGAGCTTCCCAACCTGCCTCCCGACCGGCCTTACGTGGGGCTTCTCATCGCCAACCTACAGGCAACCTTCGCCGA
>JAZFSL010000345.1:0-2634 GCA_036446135.1 Rhodospirillales bacterium
CCTGATATTTCTGCCGAGAAAGTCCGCTCACCAATGCAACCTTGTTGGCCTTCAGGGCCGGTGGCTCAACTATCGCCATCGACCACTGCCCCGGCTTTACCCGGATGGCCCAGGAATCGGAGATGCCGGCCTTGAATATGGACCGGTGGACCTGCTTGGCATCGCGCTGGCCAAAGGGACCAACGACAACCCGATAGACAGTGCTGTGCTTCAACTTCGCCGAGAGAACCGAAGGCGTAAGCGCCCTGAACTGCTGGCGAAGGTCAAGGGCGTTTTTGTGCTGGCGGAAACTGCCGATCACAAAATACAGCCCAACCGCCGGCTCACCAACCTTGCTATCGGCTTGCTCGGCCATCTCGGCGATTTCTTTCGCCGCCTTTGCCGACGCCTGCATCTGCCATTCATCGATCGCGAGTTGGAAGGAGAAAGCAAATTCGTCAGGCGCAGAAGCTTCCGCCGCGGGTTTTTCGATGACGCTGATTTCCAGAGGATATTCCACCAAATCCAACGACCCAAAAATTGGCGAAAAATCTGCATCGTAACGGACGATCGCCGCCCCGGCGCCGGCTTTAACGTCGCCATTTTCCCCGCCGGATGCGGTTTCAAAATCAACCAGGCTTTCGATTTCGTTTAAGGACGCGACCTCGGTGCCATCGTCCTCGACCAGTCCTTTGCGGTAACCGGAGGTGCTTTTTCCACTTCCATTATCGACGAGGATCGTCGTCGAATCTTCAAAGTCACGGCAAAATTCGCCTTCCGACAGCAAGCCCCTGAGAACGGCACAATCTTGCTGGGCAACCATGGACAAGCCATGATCGGCAACCGTTTTTTCGGTAACAAGATAGGAAATTCCGTCCAGCGCCCACGATGCTATCTGTACCGGTACCGGTAACGCACACCCACCAAGCAACAACACGCTGGCTCCCAGAGCCGCAAATCGCTTCATCACTTCACCCCTGGCTTGTTTTTTTTAATTTGAAGCCGTTTGGTGTTGGCCGTAGGGATGTTTTTATCAACATCCACCCTGTGATTCTATATTAGAGATTCTACAGTATTCTTACAAATAGTTATCTCAACATATTGTAATTACTGCATATTTACCCTCTATTTTTGTCTCCGCTAGCATCATCCCTGGTAACCGTCTTGGGCAAACTGAGTTTCAGGTGTAATTCTTTTAAGCGATCCCTATCGACCGTCGCCGGCGCCCCCATCAACAGATCCTGGGCCTGCTGGTTCATGGGGAAGGCAATTACCTCGCGGATATTCGGCTCGTCTGCCAACATCATGACAATCCTGTCGATACCCGGCGCTGAGCCACCATGCGGCGGCGCGCCATAGCGAAAGGCGTTCAACAGGCCGCCGAATTTTTCCTCGACCACGTCTTGGCCGTAGCCGGCAATGCCGAAGGCCTTGATCATAATATCAGGGCGGTGGTTCCTGATGGCGCCCGAAGACAGCTCAATGCCGTTGCAAACGATATCATATTGCCAGGCCAGGATATCCAGCGGGTCCATGCTCTCCAATGCCTCCATACCGCCTTGCGGCATGGAAAACGGGTTGTGGCTGAATTCGATCTCGCCCGTATCCTCGTTCAACTCGTACATTGGATAATCGACGATCCAGCAGAATTTGAACTCGCCGGTGCTGGAAAGCTCCAGATCGGTACCGATTTTGGCCCGCGCCGAGGCGGCAAACGAGGCAAAGTCTTTGGGGTTACCACAGGCAAAGAAAACCGCGTCACCATCACCCAAGTCGAGATCGGCGCGCAATTTTTCGGTTCGTTCCGGGCCGATGTTCTTGGCCACTGGGCCGGCGCCCTCGCCGTCGCGGAAGAAGACATAGCCCAACCCCGGCTGCCCTTCGCCCTGGGCCCAACTGTTCATACGATCGCAAAAGGCGCGGCTGCCGCCGGTTTTGGCCGGAATGGCAGTGACCCGGACAGCGTCGTCCTTGGCAATCATTCCGGCAAAGACCTTGAAGTCCGAGTCCCGGAAAATATAGGTGACGTCTCGCATCTCGATGGGGTTGCGCAAGTCCGGCTTATCGCAGCCGTACTTTTCCATGGACTCTTTATAAGCGATACGCGGGAACGGTGCCTGCGTCACTTTACGCTCGCCAGAAAATTCCTCAAACACACCGGCCAGCACCGGCTCGATGGCGGCAAACACGTCATCCTGGGTTACAAAGGCCATCTCGAAATCAAGCTGATAGAACTCGCCGGGGCTGCGATCGGCACGGGCGTCTTCGTCGCGAAAGCACGGCGCGATCTGAAAATATTTATCAAAGCCTGCGACCATGAGCAGTTGTTTGAACTGCTGCGGTGCCTGCGGCAGGGCATAAAACTGCCCCGGATGCTGGCGGCTTGGAACCAGATAGTCGCGCGCCCCTTCGGGCGAACTGGCGGTCAAAATCGGTGTCTGAAATTCCATAAACCCGGCGTCGGTCATGCGCTGTCGGATCGACGTAATCACCCCGTTTCGAAGCTTGATGTTTTTTTGCATCTGCTCGCGGCGAAGATCCAAAAAGCGATGGCTGAGGCGTATGTCTTCGCCGTATTCCTCGCCCCCCGCCACCTGCATCGGCAACACATCGGCCGGGCTTTCTACGATGACTTCATCCATGCTCAGTTCGACC
>JAZFSL010000346.1:0-5973 GCA_036446135.1 Rhodospirillales bacterium
GCCGAACGCCGCAACATCACCGTGCCACTGGTGCGGAAAGTTTTGAAAATTAACCAAGACTAGGGAGGAAATTTGAAATGGATCTAGGCATCAAAGGCAAAAAAGCCATCGTTTGTGCCGCGTCAAAAGGACTGGGCCGGGGCTGCGCCGAATCACTGGCCAAAGAAGGGGTCGACGTCACCATTTGTGCGCGCACGGCAGAAACATTGGAGGCGACGGCAGAAGAAATCCGCGCTTTCGGTGGCGGCGCTGTCAGCACCGTTGCTTGTGACATCACCACCGAAGAAGGCCGCGCCGCCATGCTCGATGCCTGCCCAAACCCCGATATCCTGGTCAACAACGCCGGTGGCCCGCCGCCGGGTGATTTCAGGGATTGGGGCCGCGATATCTGGATTAATGCTGTCGACGCCAACATGCTGACGCCGATATTTCTCATTAAGTCCGTCGTTGACGGCATGATGGAGCGCAAGTTTGGGCGCATCGTCAACATCACGTCTTCCGCCGTCAAAGCCCCCATCGACATTCTCGGCCTTTCCAACGGGGCGCGCTCCGGGCTCACCGGTTTTGTCGCCGGGGTTGCGCGTAAAACCGTGCACGCCAATGTTACCATTAACAACATCCTGCCCGGCCCCTTCGACACCGACCGGCTCAACGCCAACGTCAAGGTCAAGGCCGATGAGATGGGGATCAGCGTTGAGGATATGAGAAAACAGCGCGCCGACAGCAACCCGGCGAAGCGTTTTGGCAGCCCTCACGAATTCGGCGAGCTTTGCGCCTATGTCTGCTCGGCCCAGGCCGGGTACATCACCGGGCAGAATTTGCTGATCGACGGCGGCGGGTATCCGGGGACATTCTGATTAGGCATGTTAATCCGTGAAGATGATCTTAGTGGACCCGAGATAGGGAAACTTCTAGAGACTCATCTTGCGTATGCCCAACAGTGCTTTCCCGATGACAGCAATCATACCCTTAATCTTGATGGTCTGCGGGTGCCGGAAATTACATTTTGGACCGTGTGGGAAGCCGAGAATCTTTTGGGCTGTGGGGCGTTAAAGGAAATTGACTCGGGCCATGGGGAAATAAAATCCATGCACACGGTCGAGGCGCATCGAGGAAAAGGCATCGCGACCTTATTGGTAAAGCACATCCTTGATGTGGCCCGGCAGCGGTTTTATCCCCGCATCAGTCTTGAGACCGGCGCCAAGGATGCGTTCTCGACGGCGCATGCGCTTTATGCCCGGTTTGGGTTTGAGTACTGCGAGCCTTTTGCTGACTATAAAAAAGACGTTTACTGCGATTTCATGACGCTGGAATTGTGAGGCGCTAGCCGGCTTCCAGCAGCGTGGCGGCGTGTTGCAATGCATGCAGCCGGGTGTCGAAGCTGTGGCCGGGGGGGATGACCTTGATAACGCCGAGCCGTTCCAGCGTTTCCTTAACCCCGCCGCTGATGCCGATGAGGATGACTTCCAGCCCAAGGCCCGACGCGTTGACGAAGATTTCCTCAACCGCCATCGAGGCGCTGGTGTCGATAAAGGTGACGTCACTGAGGTCCAGGATCAACACCTTGAAATCCGTGCTGACGATGATTTGCTTGGAAATACCCTTGGCGGCGCCAAAATTCATCGGCCCGGAAATATGATAGATCATGATCTCGTCGGCGTGACGCTCTAAGATGTCCTGTTCCGCTTGCTCATAAGGCAGACCGTCTTGCCCGGAGCGCACATTCTTAAGCTGCATGTCCGTCATTCGCTTCACGAACAACAGGCTGGCGGCCACAATGCCGACGCTGACGGCGACGATCAAATCAACGAACACGGTTAGGCCCATGACCACCAGCATAATAACGACCCCGGCCTTAGGCGCGCGGGGCAGGCGTTTCAGGTAATCCCAGTCAATAATATCGAAGCCGACCTTGATCAGAATCCCGGCCAGCACGGCATGCGGGATGATAGAGGCCAGCGGGCCCAGGCCTAAGACAATTGCCAGCAATACCAGCGCATGGACGGCGCCGGAAATCGGTGTTCGCCCGCCGGCGCGGACATTAACGACCGTGCGCATGGTGGCGCCGGCTCCGGGGATGGCGCCGAATAACCCGGCCAACATGTTGCCGATGCCCTGGCCGACCAATTCGCGGTCGGATTCATGATGCGTGCGGGTGACGCCATCGGCGACCAGCGACGTCAACAGGCTGTCGATCGACCCTAATAACGCCAACACCAGGGCCGACCCGGTCATATCGACCAGGGCTTGCCAATTTAAAACCGGCATTTGCGGCTCGGGTAGTCCTGAGGGGATGGTCCCGATGACGGGGGCATCGGGCAGCCATGCCCAGACGAAGGCAGTGCCGAGCACAAGCGCAATCAACGGCGACGGCAAAATCCGGTTAATAGCATTGGGGGTAAAACAGACAATCCCCAGCGTGAACGTGGCAATCAGCAGAGCCTGCCAATTGATTGCGGCAATATCGGCAGGCAGATGGCCGAGGCTGCTGACAACCCCGGCGCCGGGATGCGACAGGCCTAAAAACGGCGCCAGTTGCAGGATAATGATGATGCACCCGATGCCGGTCATAAAACCGGAAATTACCGGGAACGGCACCAGATTGATGTAGCGCCCCAACCGCATCGCCCCGAACATGATTTGAAATGCGCCGCCCATGACGACGACGGTAAAAGCCATGGCCGGTTGGTCGATATAGCGCGCAACAATTACCGCCATGACCACGGTCATTGGCCCGGTCGGTCCGGACACCTGCGACGGCGTGCCACCGAAGATGGCGGCGAAAAAACCGACGATAATGGCGCCGTAAAGCCCCGCCATGGGACCGGCCCCCGACGCCACTCCAAACGCCAGCGCCAGCGGCAGGGCGACGACGGCAGCGGTCAGCCCGCCGAAAATATCGCCTCGGGTGTTATCGAATCTCAAGCCATGAATCAGTTTCATGGCGGTTATTCTTCCAGAAAGGGTGCAGCCTGAAACGCCGGCAGTGCCTCGGCCATATCCCGCAAGGCGCTTATTTTCGGATAATCCGCCGGTTTAAACATGTGTGGGTGCTTGTTGATTACAAATGTTACGGCGATTGCGGCGGTTACATCGGCATGGGTCATCATGTTGCCGGCGAGCCAGGGGGCAGGCGCCCTATCTTCCAACCACCCAAGGCCGGAGTGGACTTGCCCTTCAAACCGTTCGACCATCGCCGGGTCGATCTTGTCGGGGTTGCGATTTCTCTTTTCGTAAACCAGGTAAACTGCCTTTTCGACCGCACCCAAGGCGATGGCGGTAATTTTTTGGATATTCCGTCGTTCGGATCCGGATGCGGGCATCAGCGCATTCTGGCCCATCGTTTCGTCCAGATAATCGAGAATAGCCCGGCTGTCGAAAATTGTTTCGCCATCGTCCACGGTCAGGGACGGCACCATGCCCAGTGGATTGATGGCGCGAACGGCGTCGGCATCCCTGAAAACCGAGATGACATTGCGCTCATATGGCATGCCGTAGTGTTGCATGGTCACCGCCACCCGCCGGACAAAGGGGGAATCCATATAACCTACCAGAATCATGACGCTTTATTTTCTCGCTTGAGAACCAGTTTTTTGCCTTTGATCAACAGCGAAATATTGCCATCCCGAAGGCTTAAGGCGTCTTCGCCGAAAACTTCGCGCCGCCAGCCATGCAGCGCCTTGACGTCGGCATCTTCGCCAAAGGCCGCCAACTGTTCGACATCCGACGCCGACGCCAACAGCTTCGACGCTACGTCGGAATCCTCGGACTTCATTTTCAGCAACACCTTTAACAGATCTATTGTCGGGCCGAGGCCGCGCGGGATTTGCGGTTTTGAATGCAGCTTGGGGCAGTCCTTATCGGGTATGGCCTTACCGGTCTTGACGGCCTCAAGAATCTGCTGGCCATAAGACCCGTTGGCCAGCTTGTCGCCGAGCCCCCGGGTGCGGGTCAATTGTTCCGTCGATTTTGGTGCGTGATGGGCGATTTCCACCAGCGCTTCGTCGCGGATAATACGGTTGCGGGGCAAATCGCGGCGCTGGGCTTCAATTTCGCGCCACGCCGCCAATTCGCGTAGCAAGGCCAGATTGCGCGGCGTTGCCGACCTGATTTTGATGCGCCGGAACCGATCGCGCGCTGCGCCTTCATAGGTAGCGGGTGTGGTTAAGACGGCCATTTCTTCGTCCAGCCACTCTTCGCGGCCGTTGGCGTGCAGTTTTTTCGCCAATTTTTCGTAGGCCGGGCGCAGGTGGGTGACGTCGCCCATGGCATAGGTCAGTTGCCGATCGCTCAACGGTCTCAGCGACCAGTCCGTGAAGCGTGATCCCTTGTCGATGCGGGCATTGGTGAGTTTTGTAATCAGCGTCTCATAGCCGACAGAATCGCCGAATCCGCAAACCATGGCCGCCACCTGGGTATCGAACACCGGCGTTGGGATGTTGCCCGACAGATGATGAAAAATTTCCAGGTCCTGGCGGGCGGCGTGAAAGACCTTGAGGATGCTTTCGTCGGCCATCAGCTCGAACAAGGGCGTCAAATCAATGCCGTTGGCCAGCGGGTCGATGGCTTTGGCCTGGTCAGCGCCGGCGACCTGGACTAGGCACAAAATCGGCCAATACGTCTTTTCACGCATGAATTCCGTATCGACGGTGATGTACTCGGAACCCTTGAGGCGATCACAGAACTCAGTCAACGCCTGGGTATCGGTAATGATCGGCATGAGCGGATTGATACACTCTAGGCGGCGGCTGTGAAAGGAAGAAAACGCCGATTTGACGGTGGTCGCCGGCAAGGGGGATGAATTTCTTTCAAAAGGAGCGGACGGGTGAAACCCGGACAGGGGCTGTAAATAAGTAAAACTAATAAATGTGCTTAAATCACAAAGAAAAACAGCCCGCCGGATTGCTCCGTCGGGCCGCTTCCCACTCAAAATCTTTTAAAATTCCTTGCGGAACCCTGGAAAACTTTGAGTTAAAGTCCAGTTCCTTAATTAGCAAGCTAACTATCTCCCTGAACTCTGATTAGAGATTACCACCGGCCCCGCAACCTCGGAAGTTATATTCAATCCACAATCGCCCATTTTTCTGTGGAACATGGGGATAAATATAAATTTTATGTTTTTGTCACCCGGTATCGGGAGCGGGGGAAGTGAACGGCGACGTCGCCGACGCGTTCATCCGTGCGGGCAATGGCGATTTCCTGGGTGCCGATGCGCAGGATTGTGCCTTCGACTACTGGGCAACCGGCAACATCGATGGGCACCACACCAACCGCATCGCCAGGCTTCAGCCCGGCCAGGTCATCGGCTGGGCCGCCTTGGGTTGTTTTCGGAGAGCTGGCTTTGGCGATATCCAGCGCTTCTTTCGCCTCCATATCCGACGGTCGGCCATGGCCAAAAGCTTTGACTCGTTCTTCCCACGCCATCAGGTTCTTGAACTGGCTTAAAAATTCCGGTCCCTTGGAATAGCGCCCGCGCACAAACCAGATAATGTAATAACAAAGCGCATCGGGCAGCCCCGGCGCGTCTCCCAACATGAAATCGCGCCCACCGAGCCGTTCATCCATCCAGTCAAGCTGGGCGCGCATCTGAATCAGGGATTCCGGCGCCGTGTCTCTGATGTCTTCAATATTAAAATCCGGACCGAAATAAAGCAGACCGCGGTCTTTGATGAAGTCTTCTGCCATATCGTCGATGGCATCGGTAAACACCAGCTTGATCGTGTCATCAAACAAAGGCCCATCGGTCCAGCACCCGACGCCCCAGGCCATGCCGTACCCGCCGCCGGGAAACAACGTCGGTTCGGGTTTTTGCCGTTCGATCTCGCGCAGGATGCATTGCGTGTCGCAGAATACGTCGGAGCCAATCTGCATCACCGGGGTTAGCCGGTAGCCGCCGGTCAGGTGCATCAGGTCGGGTTTCGGTGGCATCCTCGGGATGGTCACGGAGCGCCAGTCCAGATCCTTGAAGCCCAG
>JAZFSL010000347.1:0-3037 GCA_036446135.1 Rhodospirillales bacterium
ACAGGGACAAAAACAAATTGGCGAGGACGGGCGATAGCCCGGACAGGGACAAAAATAAAAAGGCGGAAAATGCGTAACATCACCGTCATCGCCAAGCGCGAATTCAAGAGCTATTTCTCGTCGCCGCTGGCTTATATTTTTATCGTTATTTTTGTCGCCCTGACCGGCGCCTTCGCTTTTTATATCGGTCGTTTCTTCAGCCGCGAGCAGGCAGATTTGGTATCCTTTTTCACCTATCACCCGTGGATTTATCTGATGTTGGTGCCGGCCATCTCGATGCGGTTGTGGGCCGAAGAACGCAAGACCGGGACCATCGAAATTTTGATGACCCTGCCGGTGGCGACGACCGAGGCGGTGCTCGGCAAGTACCTGGCGGCTTGGGCGTTTACGGGTTTGGCCCTGATATTGACGTTTCCCATGTGGATTACGGTTAATGTTCTGGGCCAACCGGACAACGGTGTCATTCTGACCAGCTACCTGGGCAGTTTTTTCATGGCCGGCGCGTTTCTCGCCATGGGGTCGTGCATTTCAGCCCTGACCAAAAACCAGGTCATAGCCTTCATAGTCGCCGCCACGGTGTGCTTCTTGTTCACGGTCAGCTCGCTGGCATTGGTGCTGGATTTCTTTCGCGCCTGGGCGCCGGAAATTATTGTCCATACCATCGCCTCCATGAGCTTTCTGACGCACTTCTCAACCATCACCAATGGCGTTATCGAGCTTCGTGACGTTATCTTCTTTGCCTCCCTGATCGCGTTTTGGCTGTTTGCCAACATCGTCGTCGTTGATCTGAAAAAAGCGGGTTAGGGGATGGAAATGATCAAACGCCTGGAAACAGTGGACAGATCAAGGCTTGCGCTCGGCGGGCTGCTTTTGGCATTGGTTTTGTTTTTTTCGGTCAACGTTTTTTCCAACGCAACCTTCCAGGGCCTGCGTCTGGATTTAACCGAAAGCCGCGTTTTCACCCTGTCGGAAGGCACACGCAACGTGCTGGCTGCCATCGATGAGCCGATTATGCTCAGGCTCTATTATTCCAAACAGTTGGGCGAAAGAAGCCCGTCGCATGCGACCTATTTCGAACGGGCGCGCGAATTGCTGGAGCGATACCGCGATATTTCGGTTGGCATGGTCAGCTTCCAGCTGCTCAACCCGGAACCTTTTTCCGATGATGAAGACAGCGCACTGGCGGCCGGCATGCGGGGCATACCGCTGAACAATTCAGGCGAGCTGGGTTATTTCGGGCTGGCCGCCACCAACAGTACGGACGACCAGGCGGTTATTCCGTTTTTCACCACCGAGCGAGCAGGCTTTCTGGAATACGACCTGACCAAGATCGTTTATGCGCTAGCCAACCCCAAACGCAAGGTGGTCGGGGTCATGACCGCCCTGCCGATTACCGGCGGCGCAGCCGGGCCGCCCTTTAACCAGCAGCAACCGGCGTGGGCGGTCATCGACCAGATCCGGGAATTTTTCGACTTTCGCTTGCTGCCGTCGGAGCTTCGACAAATTCCTGAAGATATCGACACGTTAATGTTGGTCCATCCAAAAGGGCTGAATGAATTCACGCTCTATGCCGTTGACCAGTTTGTTCTAGGCGGTGGGCGTGTGCTGGTATTTGTTGACGCCAACGCCGAAGTCGATGTGCCTGCCAATGGGCGCATGCAAAGCCTGCCCGTTTCCACCTTTAATAAAATTCTTAAAACCTGGGGCGTCCAGCTTGCCAATAACAAGGTCGCCGGCGATCTGGAAACGGCCCGGCGGGTTAATGTCTCCGTCGGCGGCAAGATGTCGGTCGCCGATTACGTCGTCTGGCTGGGGCTATCGAAAGCCAATTTCGACCCCAAAGACGCCGTCACCGGCGATATTTCCGTCATCAACATGGCGTCGTCCGGTATTCTGGAAACCGTCGACGGCGCTGAAACCAAGGTCAGCCCGCTGATCACCACTGGCAAAAAGTCCATGGCCATCAGCGCCGAGAAAGTCATGCGCAGCCCTGACGTGGTCGGCCTGTTTCGTGATTTCAAACCCGGCGGCAAACCCTTCACACTAGCGGCACGCATTCAAGGCACGGTAAAGACCGCGTTCCCGGATGGCGGGCCCAAAGAAAACGACAAGCGGGCCGCCGGTTTACCGGAAAAACACCTAGCCAAGTCCGTCAGCCCGGCCAACCTGATCGTTGTTGCCGACGTTGATATGCTGCACGCCCGATTCTGGACTGAGACCCGCAACCTGATGGGCCAGCAATTGCTGGTGCCGTTTGCCAACAACGCCGACTTTGTCATCAATGCGCTCGACAACCTGGGCGGCAGCGATGCCCTGATCGGACTTCGCGGACGCTCGCAAGTGGCGCGCCCCTTCCTGTTAGTCCAGGAAATCCGCCAGGCCGCTGAGCGCCAGTTCCGCGACAAGGAACAGGCATTGCAGGCCAAGCTTGAAGTGGCGCAGGGAAAACTACAGAACCTGATGCGCCGGCGCGGCGTCAAGGACGGCGAAAACCTGGTGCTGAGCGCCGAAGACCAGGCCTCCATCGGTTCCTTTCGCGGCGAGTTGGTCAAGGTTCGAAAAGAGCTGCGTTTTGTGCAGCTCGAACTGCGCAAGGACATCGACCGCCTCGACGGATTTCTGAAATTTCTCAATATCGCTTTCATTCCTCTGCTCTTGGGCGTCGTCACCATCGGCCTCGTCCTGATCGGCAGGGTTCGCGGGAAACCCAAGATAATGGCCGAACTATGAGCCCCAGAACTTTCACCTTCATCGCCGCTGCCACCGCTATCGCCTTCGCGCTGGCGGCCTTTTCATTTGGCCGCGACCGGGGCTACCAGCCGGTAGCGGGCACCGGCGACAAGGTGTTCCCGGGGTTGTTGGCGCGGGTCAACGACGTCACCCGACTGGTCGTCGATGAACCGAAGGGAAAAATCACCCTTACCAAGGATGGAAACAAATGGGCATTGAAGGAAAGCGAAGGCTATGCCGGACGCACCATCAAGATCCGCCGCGCCATTCTGGGGCTGGCGCAACTGCGCCTGTTGGAAGCTAAAAC
>JAZFSL010000348.1:0-2844 GCA_036446135.1 Rhodospirillales bacterium
GGCAGGAATTTTCTAGTCAGTTTCGCCGTTCTGTTTTTAATGTTTCTGTTGTTGATCGTTCTGATTGACGCCATCGAATTGTTGCGCCGGGCCGCCTCCAAGCCGGATGTTTCCTTTTCCCTGGTAATGGAAATGGCCTTTCTGAAAATGCCTCATATGGGACAGGAAGCATTTCCCTTTGCTATTCTTTTCGGAGGTATGATGACCTTCTGGCGCTTGACCCGCGCCCATGAGCTGGTCATCACCCGCGCTGCCGGGGTTTCCGCCTGGCAATTTCTGTTTCCGGCTCTTTCCATCGCGTTTCTGCTTGGCGTTATTCATGTCACGGTTCTTAACCCGTTATCGTCGACCATGTTGACCCAATTTGAACGCCTGGAATCGACCCATCTGAAAGGCCGCAACAGCCTGCTGGCCCTGTCCAAGACCGGTCTGTGGTTACGCCAGGCTAATACCGAGGGACAATCGGTTGTGCATGCCGAAACCATTCTCCAGGCCGGGAAAGAGGTAGAGCTAAAAGACGTTATCGTCTTCACCTACGAGGGGGTGGATAAGTTCAAGGGACGCATCGATGCCGATTTTGCCCGCTTGGAAGACGGTTTTTGGCACATGACAAAAGCCTGGGTGCATACCCCGGAAGCTCAGCCCCGGTTTGAGGCTGATTACTGGTTGGCGACGGATTTGACCCTGTCCAAGATCCAGGACAGCTTCGCGCCGCCGGAAACCATGTCATTCTGGTCTTTGCCGAAATTCATCGACACACTTGAAAAAGCCGGGTTTTCTGCCGTTCGCCACCGTCTTTACCTGCATACCCTGTTGGCGGCGCCCTTGTTGATGTGCGCCATGGTGCTGATTGCCGCCACCTTTACCCTGCGCCATGCAAGGCGGGGCGGCACCACATTTATTATCGCCGGAGGGGTATTAACCGGTTTTATTCTTTATTTTTTTTCCGATATCGTTTTTGCTTTAGGACTTTCCGACAGTATCCCTGTGGTTCTCGCCGCCTGGACTCCGGCGGGGGTAGCCACCTTGCTGGGGCTGGCGATGTTGTTGCATTTGGAAGACGGATAAGTATTCATGCGATCAGGCTTCGGACATATTTTTCTTCTATCCATGGCGTTGCTCGCCAGCGGTCCTTTTTCCAAGGTCCTTGGCGCAACCACCGGCATCGGCGTGGCGCAGTCGGACAAGCCCCTGGGTACGTTATGGTACCCGGGACCTTATACTCCCCCAAGCCCCACCCCTGATAACCCCCCCATGGCGACACCCGTTCCGGTCCCTGCGCCTTCTGTAAACCCGGCCCCGGTATTTTCCGCCCCGACACCCATCGGCGCGGCACAACCGAAAAAACCGCTGGGTACGCTGTGGTATCCAGGGAGCTACGATCCAAAAAACCTGAAGCCAGTGCCGCAACCGACGCCGTTCGCCAAGCCGGACATGTTGCCTGCGCCGGCTACCGTTATAAAATTGGCCCCAGCGTCAAGCACTGCCACGGAAGCAAAAACCGATAGCAGTGAAATCATTCCAGGGCTGCCCATTCACCTCAGTGCCGACGAGATGACCTTCAATCAGGAAACCCATCTCGTAAAAGCCACTGGTAATGTCGAAATTATCCACGGCCAACGAAGACTGTTGGCCAATACCGTCACCTACAACCAGAAAACGGATATTGTTACGGCAAATGGTAATGTTCAGTTGTTCGAACCGGGGGGCGAAAAAATCTACGGTCAAAGAATGGAAGTTACCAGTGACCTCAAGGATGCGATAATTGAAGCCATTGGTATCATTCTGATCGACAAGGCTCGCATCGCCGCCACCGGGGCCCGCCGTTCCGCCGGCAACATTACAGAAATGCGTAAGGGCGTCTATTCCCCATGTAATCTGTGTCAGGACGATCCGACCAAGGCACCGCTATGGCAAATCAAGGCAGTAAAAATAATCCACGACAAAGGTAACAAAACCATCGAATACAAAGATGCCTGGCTCGAAATCCTAGGCGTACCCGTCGCCTATACGCCTTATTTCTCCCATCCCGATCCGACCGTTAAACGCAAAAGCGGTTTTCTATCTCCGTCTTTCGGCTCTTCGACAGATCTCGGCGCTTCCTTCCTAATCCCTTATTATTTCAATATTTCCCCTCATAACGACGCCACGGTCACAGCGCTGTATACGGACAGGGCTGGCTCCGGCGCTATAGGGGAATATCGCCACCGTTTCAAAAAAGGGATTCTCGATATAGATGCTAGTCTTGTTGCCGGTGATCCTAAAATTGAAAATGACACGGATACAGATTTGGGAGTTCGTGGCCACATCGATGCTGAGGGACGCTTTGACATTAACAAAACATGGCGGTGGGGTTTTGACCTTCATCGCGTCTCCGATGATACATTTTTTCGTCGATACGCTATTTCTGCTCCCGAAACTTTTGCCAGCACCCTCAAAAGCGAATTGTTTTTAGAAGGTTTCCGAGGACGCAATTACTTCTCAGCCAAAGCTTCTGCTTTTCAGGGATTAGAGCAGACAGATGTCTCCGGATTGAAACCCGTGGTTTTACCTTGGATTGATTACAGCCACCTAGGAAAGCCGGACCGATTTGGTGGACAGACGATGTTGGATTTAAACATTCTGGGCCTGACCCGAGAGATTGGTTCCGACACCCGCCGGATATCCTTCCGCCCTGGTTGGCAGGTGCCTTACACAAGTCCGTTTGGTGATGCCTACAAACTGACGCTTTCCCTCAATGCCGACTTTTATAATGTCAGCGATTTGGCCCGGGACGGACTAGAAAATTTCTCTGGATTCAGCGGCCGCCTGACCCCACAAGCGCAGCTTGATTGGCGGTTTCCT
>JAZFSL010000349.1:0-7106 GCA_036446135.1 Rhodospirillales bacterium
TGCCGCTATTGCTGATGGCGGTAGCTTTCACCACCTATTACCTATGGGTGTTGTTGATCCGCATCCGTACCGAAGTGGCGTTGGGTAAAATCCGCGCCCGGCAAATGCAAAAAGCGCAAGCCGGGCAAAAAGGCTAAGTATGGAAACGATCTCCCAATATCTCAATATGGGTGGCCACGGCGGTTTCATCTGGCCAGCTTACATCATCGTCTTCGTCGTCATGGTCGCCTTGATGATTGTCAGCCGCAGATCCTTGAACAACGCCCGGGACACGCTTGAAAGGTTGGAAAGCGAGCAATGAAGCGCAAGCATAAGCGCCTGACCTTTGTTTTCATCGCCATGCTGTTGTTAGGCGCTGCGACCGTCCTGATGCTGAGCGCGTTCGAGGAAAACATCGTCTTTTTCTACAGCCCGACGGACATCAAAGAGAAAAAGCTCGCCGACGGTAAACGCATTCGCCTGGGCGGGTTGGTCGAAGAAGGCAGCGTCAAAAAAGCTGAAGGCGCCGTCGTCAATTTTCGCGTTACCGACCTGACCACTGCCCTGCCGGTCACCTACAAGGGAATTTTGCCGGACCTGTTCCGCGAAGGCCAAGGAGTCATCACCGAGGGCAAGCTGCAGGGTGGCGTATTCAAAGCCGACGAAGTGCTGGCCAAGCATGACGAAACCTACATGCCCCCCGAGATCGCCGAAGCACTGAAAAAATCCGGGCAGTGGCAGGGAAAAGAAAAATGACCGCCGAAATTGGACATTTCGCCCTGATCCTGGCGCTGCTGGTTGCCGTGATGCAAGCCACCGTGCCGTTGATCGGCGCGCAAACTGGACGCCAAGCCTGGATGGCTATGGCCCGGCCCGCGGCGGTGACACAATTCGGGCTGTTGGCCATATCGTTTGGCTGCCTGACACAGCTTTACATCACGTCTGATTTTTCCGTCCTCAACGTCGTCATGAATTCACACACGGATAAGCCGCTCTTGTACAAAGTCGCCGGCGTCTGGGGCAACCATGAAGGATCGCTGTTGTTATGGGTGTTGATCCTCAGCCTGTTCGGGTCTGCCGTGGCGGTGTTCGGCGCCAATCTGCCGCCAGGGCTACGCGCCCGGGCGCTGTCAGTGCAGGCGATGATCGCCGTTGGTTTTTATCTGTTCATGCTGTTGACGTCGAACCCGTTCGAGCGTGTATTTCCCGTCCCCATCAATGGCCGCGATTTGAACCCGTTGCTGCAGGACCCTGGCCTGGCCATTCATCCGCCGATGCTGTATCTCGGCTACGTCGGCTTTTCCATGGCCTTTTCGTTTGCCATCGCCGCCCTCATCGAAGGCCGCGTCGACGCCGCCTGGGCGCGCTGGGTCAGGCCGTGGACGCTGGCCGCATGGTGCTTTCTGACCGGCGGCATCGGGCTGGGGTCATGGTGGGCGTACTATGAACTGGGTTGGGGCGGCTGGTGGTTTTGGGACCCGGTGGAAAATGCGTCCTTCATGCCGTGGCTGGCAGGGACGGCCTTGCTGCATTCGTCGACCGTGGTCGAAAAACGAGACACGTTAAAAGGCTGGACCATCCTGCTCGCCATCATCGCCTTTTCCATGAGCCTGTTGGGTACGTTTTTGGTGCGCTCAGGCGTGCTGACATCGGTGCATGCCTTTGCCACCGACCCGGCGCGCGGTGTTTTTATCTTGGGCCTGCTGATTGTCGTCATCGGCGGGTCGCTGGCGTTGTTTGCGTGGCGCGGCCCAGCACTAGTTTCTACCGGGCTATTCAAGCCGGTATCCAGAGAAGGAGCGTTGCTGTTTAATAATCTGGTTTTATCGACGGCGGCGGCGGCGGTGTTGTTAGGCACGCTGTACCCGCTGTTGCTGGACGCCATCGGCGGCGGCAAGGTTTCCGTCGGCCCGCCGTTTTTTAACACCGTCTTTATTCCGCTGATGATCCCGATGATTATCGCCATGGCCATCGGGCCGATATTATCGTGGAAGCGGGCCGACTTGATGGCGGCGATCAACAAATTATGGCTGGCCTTTCTGGCTGCTCTGGTCGCTATGGCGGCAGCATGGGTGCTGCGCTCCGAAGGGCCGCTGCTGGGTATCGTTGGTATCGGGCTGGCCGCATGGTTGGGTGTCGCTACCCTAATCGAGCTTACCGGACGCATTCGCATGTTCAGTGCGCCATTTGGCGAAAGTCTACGCCGCTTGCGGGGCATGCCGCGCGCCGCCTGGGGCATGACGCTGGGCCATCTTGGCCTGGCCATCGCCATTGCCGGCATGACCGGCGCCGGGGCCTGGAAAGTAGAAAGCATTCAGTCCATGAAGCCGGGCGAAAGCGTTAACGTGGCGGGCTATGATTTTACCTTTGTCGGGGTGAAAAGCGGCCAGGGGCCGAATTATTCCCTCGTCGAGGCTAGCTTCCGGATAACGCAGGGGGGCAAACCCGTGGTGGCGCTGAATGCCGAAAAGCGGGTTTATAATGTGTCCAAGCGCCCGACGTCGGAGGCCGGCATTCACACCATGTTTACCGGCGACCTGTACGCCGTCATTGGCGACAAGGACGACAGCGGCGGCTACGTCACGCGTCTTTATTTCAACCCCCTGGTCGTCTGGATGTGGGCAGGCGTGCTGATGATGATGTTTGGCGGCACGCTGAGTTTGACCGACCGCCGCCACCGAGTCGGCGCGCCGAAGAAACACCAAGGGGTCGCCCAAGCGGCGGGCGCCTGAGGCAAAAGCGAGCAACCATGCAAAGCCGCTTTCTCTATATCCTGCCAGGACTGGTGTTTTTGGTTATGGCGATCTATTTCGCCGTCGGTCTGACCAAAGACCCGAAGATTTTACCCTCGGCCCTGATCAACAAGCCGGTGCCGGAATTTACTCTTCCACCTATCGAAGGGGGATCCAACAAGGGCTTTTCCAGCGACGACCTGAAAAAAGGCAACGTTTCCGTGCTTAATGTTTTTGCGTCGTGGTGCATCCCGTGCCGGGCCGAACATGCGTTTATTACCCAGTTGGCGGAAATGAAGATCGCCCGCATCTACGGCCTCAATTACAAAAACGACGCCAAAGAAGCGCTCGCCTGGCTGAAGGAACTGGGCGACCCCTATGCAGCCATCGGCGCCGACACCAAGGGCCGCGTCGGTATCGACTGGGGCGTCTATGGCGTGCCGGAAACCTTCATCATCGATGTTCAGGGAAAAATCCGCTACAAACACGTCGGCCCCATAAAACAGAAATCACTGGATGAAAAAATCATCCCCGTTATCCGGACGCTAAGCCAATGAGGTTGGTTTTGATATTGCTGATGGCGTTGGCGTGGTCCGCACCCTCGTTAATTTTTCCCACCGCTCCCGCTTGGGCCGTCAACCCGGACGAAGTGCTGTCCGACCCGTTGTTGGAAAAGCGCGCCCGGGAGATTTCCAAAGGGCTTCGCTGCCTTGTCTGTCAAAACCAGTCGATCGACGATTCCGACGCCGGTCTGGCCAAGGACCTTCGCGTTCTCGTCCGCGAACGACTGGTAGCGGGTGACAGCGATTCCACGGTTCTCGAATATGTCGTTTCGCGTTATGGCGATTTTGTCCTGCTGAAACCGCCGTTCAAGGGTGCGACGCTGGTTTTGTGGCTGGGGCCGCTGGTATTTGTCGGCTTTGGCCTGTTCGCCATGATCGCGTTCATGCGTCGACGGCGAACGTCGGATGGCTTTATCGCACCCTCTGGCTCCCCCGGTGACCCCAAGACCCCAACAAGCCCCAAACCGTTGACCGCTGATGAGAAGCGCCGGATTGAAGAATTGTTGAAAGACGACAACGCATGAGTATGCTTTGGGTCATTGCCGCCCTGATGACCGCCGTCGTCGTGGCGGCATTATTGTTTCCCCTGCTCCGCACCCGACTGGCGGACGTGCCAGCCCGCGCCGAATATGACATTGCCGTATTCAAAGACCAGCTCAGCGAACTTGACCGTGACATCGAACGCGGCTTGTTAAACGAAGACGAGGCGGAAGCCGCCCGAGTCGAAATTCAACGCCGCATGCTGGCCGCCGCCGGCATGGAAGACACAGGCCGGGATGCCAACCCCGGGCAAAGCCGCCTGTTGGCCGCCGTCATCGGTATTATCGTGCCTGTTGCCAGTTTCGGTTTTTATCTCTATCTGGGCGAACCCAACGCGCCCAATCAGGCCTTTGCCAAACGCAACATTGCCGAGGAAATAAGCCAGCGCCAGGGCAAGCTCGACAAACGTGAAGTCCTGCAAATGGCGGCAAAGCTGGAAGAAAGCCTGAAGAAAGACCCCACGAACTTGCAAGCCTGGAAGTTGCTGGCCCGCACGTATCTGACCATCAGCGAATTCGAGCGCGCGCTGGCCGCCTACGAACAGGCCATGGAAGTCGGCAGCCGCCATCCTGATATCGTATCCAGCTACGCCGAAGCCATGGTCATGCAGGCCCAGGGGCAGATAACGGTGAAGGCCCGGGGCCTTTTCCAGGACATCTTCGACGCCGACGCCCTCAACCCCAAGGCGCGATATTATCTAGGCCTGTCGCTAGCCCAGGAAGGAAGGGTCACAGAAGCACTGCAGGCCTGGGTCGATCTCAGGGCCGTGTCGCCCTTTGCAGCACGCTGGCTAGGCGCCGTCGATACGCAGATCGAACGTGCCGCCAAGGACTTGGGCATCGCGCCGTGGTCGATCAAGCCGACGCCAGAGGCACTCGCATTGGCCAAAACTCTTCCCCCTCCCCCGTCTTCCACGCCTTCGGTGCCGGGACCGAACCGCGCCGATATGGAAGCCGCCCAGAAAATGGCGGCGGGCGATCGCAGTAAAATGATCCGCAGCATGGTCAAACGCCTGGCCGAGCGCCTGGCCGACGAACCCGATGACCTTGGAGGCTGGAAACGTCTGGCCCGCGCCTATGAAGTGCTGGGCGAAACGGAAAAGGCTAAACAGGCCAAGGCCCGCATCAAGGCGCTAACCAAATAAGGGTAGGTTTGCCACCCGATCAGGTCTTTTGTTTTAGGCCTTCGGGCGATAAGTTTCGGCCAACCAATAAGGGGGTAAAATGGCCGGTTTCAAAACCATTGACGATCTCGATTTCAGCGGCAAGCGGGTGCTGGTGCGCGCCGATCTGAACGTGCCGATGAAAGACGGCAAGATTACGGACGCGACCCGCATCGTACGCACATTGCCGACTATCCACGACCTGTTGGCCGCGGGGGCCGGGGTTATCGTCATGTCCCACTTTGGCCGCCCAAAAGGGCAGGTCGTACCGGAAATGAGTCTTGAGCCCGTAGCAAAAGCCTTAAGCAAACATTTGGGCAAGGACGTCGCCTTTTCATCCGACTGCATCGGACCAGAGGCGAAAAAGGCCATCGGTGTGGTATCAAATGGCGGCGTGGCGTTGCTGGAAAACCTGCGCTTTCACGCCGAAGAAGAAGCCAACGATACTGTCTTCGCCGGCAAGCTGGCGGAACTCGGCCATTTTTATGTCAACGACGCCTTTTCCTGCGCCCACCGGGCGCATGCGTCGACTCAAGCCATCGCGACCTTGTTGCCGTCAGCCGCCGGGCGACTGATGCAGGCCGAGCTGGAGGCGCTGGCCGGGGCGCTGGAAAACCCCCAGCACCCTGTCGCCGCCCTCGTCGGCGGGGCCAAGATTTCCAGCAAAATGACCGTACTCAGCCACCTTGTCGGCATGGTCAATCAACTGATTATCGGCGGCGGCATGGCTAATACGTTTCTCCATGCGCAAGGCATCGACATCGGCAAATCGCTGTGTGAACCCGACATGGCCGACGACGCCAACAATATCATGGCAAGTGCCATGGACGCCGGTTGCGAAGTGGTTCTACCCATCGATGCCGTGGTCGCCAAGGAATTCCGCGAAGGAGCAGCAACGCAAACCGTGCTGCTCGATGCCATCCCCGCCGATGCCATGGTGCTGGATGTCGGACCTGCTTCTATCGTTGACCTGAAGAGCCGCCTCGGCAAATGCAAAACCCTGGTCTGGAACGGACCCTTGGGGGCGTTTGAAACCAAGCCCTTCGATACGGCGACCAACGCGCTCGCCCGCGAAGCGGCTAAATTGACTCAAGACGGTCAGTTGCTGAGCGTCGCCGGTGGCGGCGACACGGTGGCGGCGCTAGCCAATGCCGGCGTTCAGGATGATTTCAGTTATGTATCAACGGCCGGTGGCGCGTTCTTGGAATGGCTCGAAGGCAAAGACCTTCCCTGCGTGGCAGCGCTGAAAAAGGTGGGTTAAGCTTTAGCCTTTTTCGGTGAACTGTCGTCTTTATCTTCAGGTTTGTCAGCCGAAAGCTCGCCGGGTTCCGCCGGGGTGATTTTTGAAATCACGTCGTCCAGCATGTTTTGCAGGTATTCCGACTGGCTGAGCAATTTCGAGGTCGCTTCCATGGCCTGCGCCGTCGCCATGGCGGCAATTTCACGGGCCATGCGGGTGACCTCGGCCATTGTTTTCTTAACGCCAACCGTCGTCCGTTCGGCCCGTTCGGTGGCATCGCGAATAACATCGAAACGCTTCGCCATATCGGCATCGGGGAATTGTTCGTCCCTCCCAGATTCCCTGTCCTCGCCGGACAGCACAACCACGTTGTCATTGCCCAGGCCGCTTTGATGCCCCCCTGGCACGCCTTTTGGCGAAGAACGGAAGGCCAGCAAATTTGTCTGATCGCGGATCGCCATCACCAGCGCACCCATTTCCTCAATCTGGCCGGTGGCATCCCCGAGGCTCCGCATCAGCGCCTCAGTGCGCTCGACATCGTCCGCCGCGGCGGTGACGTATTCGCTGAAACTCGTCAATTGCCGGCTGACCGACGAAATCGGCCCGCCTTGGTGCAGCGCTAGATCATCCATTTCGGGAATGACATTGATGCGCGGCGGGGCTGGTAGCGGCTCAACCCGCCCAGTTTCCACTTCGTCAGGTTGTTCAACCGGAGGCGCGGTGGGTTCGTCGGACATCAGCGCCGCCCGGGCCGCTTGCGTGGCATCCAGGGTTTCTTCTTCCAGTTGCCTGAGGGTAATTTTCAGGCGGGTGCGGGTCTGGTCCAGTTCCTGGCGCAGATGATCGAGGTCGGTGATATTATCCAGCCACCTGTCCAGGGCCCTGGCTAA
>JAZFSL010000350.1:0-3523 GCA_036446135.1 Rhodospirillales bacterium
CTCGGCGGTTCGCGCCTAAGCTGGATAATATATTCGCCGAGATCCGTTTCCACCGGCTCAACACCGTGGTGTTCCAGGTGTTCGTTGATGCCGATTTCCTCGCCGATCATGGACTTGCTTTTAGTCACCGTCTTGGCGCCTGCTTGTTTGCACAAACGCAAGATCGTCGTCCTCGCCTCGGCCGCCGTCCGGCACCAATGCACCGTACCGCCGGCCTCCACCACCCGGGCCTCAAAAGCCTCCAGATAATGATCGAGGTTTTCCAGTACGTGATGCCTGATGTCGCGCGCCTGGTCGCGAAGCGCCTCAAATTCAGGCAGGCGTTCCGCTGCCTTGCGTCGATTTTCAGGAAAGCCGCCGGACAGCTTGTCGAGCGCGTCTCGAAGCCGGGCGTCGCCCAACGCCCGTCTGGCGTTATCTTTGAAATTGGCGGATGTTGATTCCATTAGTCCGTCTTTTTTTCCGGGTCACCGACCGCCGCCCCGATCGCCGGGCCATCCGTCATCCCCGCCAGCACCTCGGCAATGTGGCGGGCCTCGGTAGCGACGCCACGGCGGTACAGGCGCCCGGCCATATTCATCAAGCAGCCCAGGTCACTGGAAAGCAACGTGCCGGCGCCCGTGTCCACGATATCATCGACCTTGACATCGACCATGCGCCCGGAAATTTCCGGGTACTTAACGCAAAATAGGCCGCCGAAACCGCAACAGGTTTCGCTTTCATTTGCTTCTTTCAAAGACAGCCCGCCGACGCCCGCAAGCAAACGGCGCGGCTGTTGTTTGATCCCCATTTCACGCAGTGCGGAACAGGAGTCGTGATAGGTGACGGTGCCGTCGAAGACGGTCCCCGTTATCTCAACCGTTAAAACATCGACAAGAAAGGCCGTCAGTTCATGGGTTTTTGCCGCCAACGACCGGGCCCGCGCAGCCATGTCGGGGTCGTCGTCAAACAATCCCGGGTAATGGTGTTTCAGCATCCCGGCGCAAGACCCTGACGGAACGACGACGTAATCGAAATTTTCGAAGGCCTTGATAGTTTTTTTAGCGATGGCTCGGGCGTCAGCGTTATCACCGGCATTATAGGCCGGCTGGCCGCAGCAGGTTTGCGCCTTGGGCACCGAAACCTGACAGCCTGCATCCTGCAACAGCTTGGCCGACGCAAACCCAACTTGGGGCCGCGTCAGATCGACCAGACAGGTGGCGAATAAGCCCACTTGAGTGGGCCGCGTAGCAGGCTTTTCGGACATGCTTTAAGAATGAGGGTTTCATGGGTTAAAGGCAAGATCGGCTGGAGGGGCTATTTTTACTTCGGCAAAAAAAGAAAATACGTGCCCTTTTCCTTCATCCGCCCGGCATTGTCACCGGCGGCTTTGCCAAAACCAAAAAACACATCGCCACGTACCGGCCCCTTGATAGCGCTGCCCGTATCCTGGGCGATAAGCAGCCGGCGAAAGGGCTTTCGCGAGTCGCCGGGCTCGGTCGTATTGAGCCAGATGGGAACGCCGAAGGGAATATATTTGCGGTCAATGGCAAGGCTGCGCCCCGCCGTCAAGGCAACGCCCTGGGCGCCAATCGGGCCGTCGCCATCTTGCAGGCGAAAAAATATGTACGACCTGTTGCGCTCCATCAGCTCCTGGCCGGCCACGGGATAAGCAGCGATCCACTGGGCGATAGACTGCATCGATACTTTTTTGTCTGACAGAATTCCCCGGGCCACCAACTCTCTCCCGATGGGGGTATAGCGTTGCCCGTTACGCCCGGCGAACCCGGCGCGAATGACCGAACCATCAGGCATGACGATGCGCCCGGATCCCTGCACGTGCATAAAAAACGCATCAATGGCGCTGTCGACCCATAACAGTTCCAGCCCCCGGCCTTTGAGCGCGCCGGCTTCGATCTCAGCGCGGGTGGGGAAGGGGACAAACGCGCCTTTGTGCAACCGGCCCGAGATGGTGCGGCCTTTATATTCGTCCCCGAATTTTTCGAGATTGATAGAAATTAAATCTTTGGGCCGACCATACAGGGGATAACGAAATGTCTGGTCCGGCTGCCAGGAACCATGAAGCTCGGGCTCGTAATAGCCGGTGAACAGGCCCTTTCGAAAATTATTGCTGGTCGCCCGGTAAGGCGTGAAGCGGGATTCAAAAAAATACCGCGCCTCTGCCTCGTTACCGGGGTGGATCAAGCGCCCGGTCGTGCACGCCCGCAACCAGTCAGCGACCCGGGTCGGGACCATTTTGGGACCCAGCACCCGGTCAGGGGGTAGCTTTTCCAGCTTGTCACAAGATCGCAGAAAGGCGACCAAGGCATAGCTTTGCCGGTCTCCGACCCAGCCCGGAAGCTCGCTGATGTTGACCGCGTCAAGCCGGAGAAAGGTGTCGAATTTTTCCGGCGCCTCCCTATCGGGCGCAAAGCCCCATTGGGCGCACGCCGACAGGACGGATAAAAGCAGCGCCGCCGCTAGTGGAATAATTAATTTTGCCGGGAGTTTCCTATTAATCAAGGCTGCTGGTCGCTGTAAGCGTCCAGTTCGGGTCACGAGACCTAATCTCACGCGAGAAGGTCCAAAAATCCGTAACCTCGATCACGGTCGTTGGGTTGCCGTCAACCACGGTTCCGTCTTCGTCCCGGGTGGCGTTAATCTGTTCACTGACAAATTTTACGGTCACGCTTGTCGTTTTTTTCCCGGCCTCGGCCTCAACAATTTCCGCCGATTTAATTCCAATCAGAGTATCTTCCAGCGTCTCCCCGGTCAATTCCCGGTCCTGAATGGCCTTAGAGAAATTGGCATAAACCTCGTCGTTCAGCATCGGCTTCAGCGCCCCGGCATCGCCGTTGGCGTAAGCCTCGAGAATTATCTCAAAGGCAATTCGCCCCCCGGACAGAAAATCATTCGGGGCAAAGCCCGGGTCGGCGGCCTGGATGGCAGCCAGGGGGCCGGACAGGGGGTCGTCATCGTTGACGACGGTTTTTTTTGTTTCTTTTGGCCCGCCCTCTGAGTCATCGTCCATGTCATCATCATATTCTGAAAGTTTGACGATATTGTTGTCAGGGTTTTTGCCCTTATCGTCCTTGGGCCGGCCGCGGAAATCTCCCTTATGGCCGTCACGGCGGCCAAGGACGCCACGTAGGCGCAGCACCAGAAACGCCGCAATCATGGCGAAAAAGATAATGTCGATAAATTGAAAACCGTTGCCCATGTTCGCCAATCGCTCTTGAGCCACGAGACGCTGGCGTCTAGACCGCCGAGCGTCTCTAGGGTAAACATTGTGGAACACACCTTAACACGTTGGCGGCAAGGCTGCACAGGATTACAAAAAACCATGCCGCATGGTCAAGCCATGCCCTTCTTCACTGCGTAGATAGGTAGAAAACCCTGAAAGAGCAAGCATGGGAAGCATTCTTTTATTTACCTTTATTGCCGTGCCGATCATTGAAATCGGTCTTTTCATTAAAGTCGGAGGTTATTTCGGTTTTTGGCCGACGATCGGCATTGTCATTCTGACCGCCATTATCGGCACCAC
>JAZFSL010000351.1:0-2424 GCA_036446135.1 Rhodospirillales bacterium
AACCGGGCTTTCATTTGCGCTGTCGGTGGCAAAGGACAAAACATTGGTCGCCTTGTCCTGGCCCCGGTATTCCCGGTTCAAGTCCCTAACGAAGACATCATCGGCCAGGACAATGCTGACTTCTGCCGGATCGGAAGTCGAATAGCTGGCGCGGGCCGCAGTTTGGCAAAGCGCGTCCACTGCCTTGAGGTTGTCGGTCCAAAGCGGGCAACGCACCGTGACATCAACCTCCAGCATCATCACCTGCCTTATTCGGGGCAGGTTGTTTTTTGATATACCTGTCGCCGGCTCTGCTTTTATCTTCGGCTTGCTTGTAGGCGTGAACGATCCGACTCACCAGGGCATGGCGCACGACATCGGTTTCGCTAAAGGTGATGAAGGCAACGCCATCGACGCCGTCAAGGGTATCCTGGGCATCGCGAAGACCGGAACGAACGCCATGGGGAAGATCGACCTGGCTTAAATCACCGGTAATGACCATCGATGAATTGTTACCGAGGCGGGTTAAAAACATCTTCATTTGCACCGCCGTGGTGTTTTGCGCCTCGTCCAGAATAACGAAGGCGTTGGACAGCGTGCGGCCACGCATGAAGGCCAGCGGCGCCACCTCGATTTCGCCTTTCTCCATTAGCAATTCGACCTGTTCGACGGGCAGCATGTCATGCAGCGCGTCATAAAGCGGCCTCAGGTAAGGATCGACTTTTTCGCGCATGTCGCCGGGAAGGAACCCCAGTTGTTCGCCCGCCTCAACCGCCGGGCGGGACAGGATAATCCGGTCAACGGATCCCTGCACCAGGCGCTCCACCGCCTTGGCCACCGCCAGATATGTCTTGCCGGTGCCGGCGGGGCCTTCACCGAAGACCAGGGCGGATGCATCAATGGCGCGCAGGTAGTCGGCCTGGATCGGAGAGCGTGGAGAAATATTCCGGTTGCGGGTATGAACGGTTAGCCCGGCGTCACCGATATCACCGCCAGGATGGGCCGCCATGCGAAGAACGGCGTCGACTTCTTCCCGACTGACGGGGGAGCCGTCGGTCAGACGGTCATAGAGACCATCCAAAACCCGACCCGCATCCTTGATCGCCTCCGGCGCACCGGAAACCGTCACCTCGTTGCCGCGGGCATTAATGACAACACCCATTTTCTCTTCGATGCGGGCCAGGTTTTCGTGGTGCGCGCCGAACAATTCCAGCACCAGCTTGTTATCGGGGAAGTTCAATTCTAGGTTTTTGCCAGTCTTTTTTGCGCCGCCCCCGGCCTTGCCTGTTTTTTTTGTTTTCGTCGACGCCGTCACACGTTCGCCCTTTCTATCTGTTTGGCTATCTGTTTGGCTTTCCATTCGGTTGTTTGTTCCCCGCTCAGGCTATTGGCGTGGGCCGCCGTAATCAACAGCGGCAGAATTTCGCCACGCCCGTGATCCGGCGCACTAACGTGCACCGCTTGCATATAAGGGCTGCGCCCGACCAGTTGTCCCGGCTCGCGACCGGTGCGATCGAGCAACACTTCCATCACCCGGCCAACGGAGGCCCGGTTAAAGGTCAACTGCTGGGCATTGAGCAAATCCTGCAATTGCGCCAATCGCTCGACCTTGAGTGCATCGCTAACCTGATCGTCCAGGGCGGCGGCCGGCGTTCCCGGCCGGGGGCTGTATTTAAAAGAATAGGCCTGGATGAATTCGACATCTTCGATAAGTTTCAGGGTATCGGCGAAATTGGCATCCGTCTCGCCGGGAAAGCCGACAACGAAATCCGATGACAGACCGATATCGGCGCGGCGCGTCCTCAGCCGGTCAACCAAACGGCGGTAGTCATCCACCTTATGGCGGCGGTTCATGGCTTTCAAAATTTTATCCGAGCCCGACTGCACGGGCAGATGCAAAAACGGCATCAAGGCGGCGACCTCGCCATGGGCGGCGATCAGTTCGTCGTTCATGTCGGCGGGATAGGATGTGGTGTAACGTAAGCGCCGGATTCCATCCAAACCGGCCATTTCGGCAATTAGCCGGCCCAACCCCCAGACTTCCCCGGTTGCCGCCGCGCCGTGATAATTGTTGACGTTCTGACCAAGTAGCGTGATTTCACGGACCCCCCGCCCGACCAGTCGGCGGGCTTCCGCCAGAATATCATCGGCGGGACGGGAGTATTCGGCCCCCCGCGTATAGGGAACGACGCAAAAGGCGCAGAATTTGTCGCAGCCCTCCTGCACGGTCAGAAAGGCGGCTGTCTCGCCGGCGTTGGCGGAACTTTCCACCGGCAGGTGATCAAATTTCGGCTCGGCGGGAAAATCGGTGTCGAGCACGCGGCCGCCGTCGCGACTGGCTTCGGCCACCATTTCCGGTAGCCGGTGATAGGTCTGAGGGCCGAACACCATGTCGACGTAAGGGGCGCGCTTTAAAATTTCCTCGCCTTCGGCTTGCGCCACGCA
>JAZFSL010000352.1:0-2087 GCA_036446135.1 Rhodospirillales bacterium
AGGACTTCCAGGAACTGCGTGATCGCGACGAGGAGGATCCACTCGAAGTCGAAGCTTCCAAGCACTACTTGAACTACATCAAGCTCGATGGTGAGATCGGCTGCATGGTCAACGGCGCCGGTCTGGCCATGGCGACCATGGACATCATCAAGCTGAAGGGTTCATCGCCCGCCAACTTCCTGGATGTCGGCGGCGGCGCCACCAAGGAACGTGTGACCACGGCGTTCAAGCTGATCCTGTCTGACACCAACGTCGAAGGTATTCTGGTCAATATCTTCGGCGGCATCATGCGCTGCGACATCATCGCCGAGGGCGTCGTCGCGGCTGCCAAGGAAGTCAGCCTGTCCGTGCCGCTGGTGGTGCGGCTTGAAGGCACGAATGTCGAAAAAGGCAAACAGATCATGGCCGATTCGGGCCTGCCGATCATATCCGCCGATGATCTGGGCGACGCAGCCGAAAAAATTGTCAAAGCCGTAAAGGAGGCAGCGTAATGGCCGTTCTCGTCAACAATGGCACCAAGGTTATCTGCCAGGGCTTTACCGGCGCGCAGGGCACTTTTCATTCCGAACAGGCTATTGCCTACGGCACCAACATGGTCGGTGGCGTGACGCCGAAAAAAGGCGGCACCACGCATCTCGAGTTGCCCGTGTTCGACACCGTCGCCGAGGCCGTCGATAAAACCGGCGCCAATGTGTCGGTCATCTACGTGCCGCCACCGTTTGCCGCCGCCGCCATTATTGAGGCCATCGACGCCGAACTGCCTCTGGTGGTCTGCATCACCGAAGGCATTCCCGTGCTCGACATGGTCAAGGTCAAAGACAAGCTGAAAAATTCGTCAACGCGGCTCATCGGGCCGAACTGCCCCGGCATCATCACGCCCGGCGAGTGCAAGATCGGCATCATGCCCGGCCATATTCACCAACGTGGCACGGTCGGCATCGTGTCCAGGTCCGGCACGCTGACCTACGAAGCCGTCGCCCAAACCACCACCGTGGGCTTGGGCCAGACAACGTGCATCGGTATCGGTGGTGATCCGGTCAACGGCACCAACTTTGTCGATTGCATTGAAATGTTTTTAGCCGACGACGAAACCGAATCCATCGTTATGATCGGCGAAATCGGCGGCTCGGCAGAAGAAGACGCTGCCGAATTGATCAAGTCGTCGAAGGTCAAAAAACCGACCGTCGGCTTCATCGCCGGCCTGACGGCACCGCCGGGCAGGCGCATGGGCCACGCCGGCGCCATCATTTCCGGCGGCAAAGGCGGCGCCCAGGACAAGATAGACGCCATGAAAAGCGCCGGCATCTATGTCACCGAATCGCCAGCCGGAATCGGCACCACCATGATGGCGGCCCTTAAAGGATAAACTAACCTGGAAATCGGGAGGGCGCGCCCGGGCGCGCCAGAATGCGATGACGGCTATGGACCTCAACGAATTTCTATATACCGGCAATCAGACCTACATCGCCGAGATGTTTGAGCGTTTTCTCGATGACCCCGGCGCCGTTGATCCCGACTGGCAGAATTTCTTTGCCAGCCTCGACGGCGAAATGCGCGAACTAGTGCAGGAAAAACAAGGCGCGTCGTGGGCGCCGTCGGATACCAACATCGTCGGCCTGGGATCGCTAGAAACCCTGTCCGAACAAATGGCCCCCGGCACCGTCGCATCTGGGCCGGCCCAAGCCATGCCCGCCGCCGGACCGCGCATGGGCGCCAAGCGGATCAAGGAAGCAACGCTGGATTCGCTGCGCGCGCTGATGCTGATCCGTTCTTACCGGGTGCGCGGGCACCTGCTGGCCAAGATTGACCCGTTGCAACTCGACGTGCGCGAAGACCATCCGGAACTCAACCCCGCCACCTACGGCTTCCAGGATGCCGACATGGACCGGGAGATTTTCATCAATTACGTATTGGGCCTGGAATCGGCGACGATACGGGAAATCATGGCCATCCTGCATGAAACCTATTGCGGGCATATCGGCATCGAATACATGCACATCCAAGACCCCGACGAAAAAGCCTGGCTTCAAGAACGCATGGAAAGCATCCACAACCAAACCCACTTCACCGCCAAAGGCAAACGCGCC
>JAZFSL010000353.1:0-2763 GCA_036446135.1 Rhodospirillales bacterium
CCGAAATAGATCGTTCCAAGCGTGTCATCAGGGCCGATCTCGACCCGGTCCTGGTGCAGGATGAACCCTTCATCGAGGCCGTCGTCGGGCCAGAATATGGAAATCCCCGTTTCCGTGGCGCCACCGATGATCGGCCAGTTGATCGACGACGGACCACGGTGTTTGGGCAACATTGACGGGTGAAAACAAATCGAGCCGTGGGTCGGGATATCGCGCGCCTCTTCGGGAACGAAGATAATCATAAAGGCCATGACCATCAGGTCGGCGTTCAGGGCCCGCATCTCGTCGAGCACCTCTGCGTCCTTGTAATTCGGCGGCTGGATCAGGGTCAGGTTCTTCTCCAGGGCAAATTCCTTGATCGGATCAACGGGCTTGCCTTCCTTGTCCGGTGCGCAATAGACGGCAACGACATCGTCGCCGCGATCCAGCATCGCTTCCAGGCAAGCCTTGCCGAATGCCTGTTGTCCATTAACGATGATCCTCATATCTGTTTCCTCTCTTAAAGGGCGCTAGACGGCGCCGGCGTCTTTGGCAGCTTTGATCTCGTCATCACTAAAGCCGACGACATCTCTGAGGATTTCATCCGTGTGTTCGCCCAGCAGCGGCGAGCGTTCCACCTCGGACGGTGAATCGGACAGCTTGATCGGATTGCCGACGGATAGATACTTGCCCCGTTCCGGATGATCGACCTCGACCACGGTGCCGGTCTTGCGCAGCGACTCTTCTTCCGTCAGTTCCTTCATCGACAAGATCGGGCCGACAGGGATATTGAGCGGATTACAGATTTCCATGACCTCTAATTTGTCCTTTGTCATGGTCCACTTTTCGATTTCCTCGAAAATCAGGTCGAGGTGCGGCAGTCGCACATCCGGGGTGGCGTAATCCGGGTCTTCTTTCCATTCCGGCTTGCCGATGACGTCGCAAACATTTTTCCACACAGCCGCCTGAGTAATGAAATAGGTATAGGCGTCGGGATCCTTCTCCCAGCCCTTGCATTTCAGAATCCGCCCGGGCTGACCGCCGCCAGAGTCGTTGCCGGCCCTGGGCACTGCGTCGCCAAATTCGATGCCGCGGCTGAAATGGGTGTATTCCTTGAGCGGTCCATGGGCAATACGCTGTTGGTCGCGCAGCTTGACCCGGCAGAGATTGAGCACCGAATCCTGCATGGCGCATTCGACGCGCTGGCCTTTGCCCGAATGGGTGCGGTGAAAAAGGGCCGCCAGAATGCCCGCCACCAGGTGCATGCCGGTGCCGGAATCGCCGATTTGGGCGCCGGTGACCGATGGAATGCCTTCGATTTCACCCGTCGTCGATGCGGAACCGCCGGCGCATTGGGCGACGTTTTCGTAGACCTTGCAGTCCGCATAAGGCCCGGGACCGAAGCCCTTGACCGAGGCATAGATCATACCAGGGTTGATTTCCTGGATCCGTTCCCAACTGAACCCCATGCGGTCGAGCGCGCCGGGGGCGAAGTTCTCGACCATGATGTCGCATTCCTCGATCAGGCGGACGAAGATTTCCTTACCCTTATCGGATTTTGTGTTGAGCGTGATGGAGCGTTTGTTGTGGTTCAGCATGGTGAAATACAAGCTGTCCACATCGGGGATATCACGCAACTGGCCGCGCGTCGCATCGCCGACGCCGGGGCGTTCAACTTTAAGAACATCGGCGCCGAACCAAGCCAGAATCTGGGTGCACGTCGGACCGGATTGAACGTGTGTCATATCGAGGATTTTTACGCCTTCCAGGGCTTTCATTGTGCATTCCTGTTTGTGAGAGTTGATTTCAAGCCGCCACGTTATTTCTTGGAGACGACGCTTTGCGGGTTGAGATTGCCGATGCGGCCGCTTTCGGTGCCGGCCTTCTCGTCAATCACCGCGTTCACCAGGGCCGGCTTGCCGGAATCCATCGCCTCGTTGACGGCGCGTTTCAGTTCATCAGGCGAGGTGACGTAATAGCCGGCGCCCCCGAAGGCTTCCATCATCTTGTCGTAGCGGGCGTCCTTGACGAAGACGGTCGTCGCCACGTCCGGCCCCCCGGTGGGGTTGACGTCGGTTCCCCTGTAGATTCCGCCATTGTTGAAAACGACCACGCAAATCGGCAGGTTGTAGCGGCAGATCGTCTCAATCTCCATGCCCGAGAAGCCAAACGCGCTGTCGCCTTCAATCGCCAGCACGGGGTGGTCCGTTTCCACGGCGGCCGCGATGGCTTGGCCCATGCCGATACCCATGACGCCCCAGGTCCCAACATCCAGCCGCTTTCGCGGTTTGTGCATGTCGATGATGGAGCGGGTGAAATCGAGCGTGTTGGCGCCTTCGTTGACAAGAATGGCATCCGGCCGATCTTTAATGATCGTGCGCAGCGCCCCAAGTGCTCCGTGGTAATCCATCGGCACGTTGTTGTTCCGCAGTTTCGGCGCCATCTTTTCCAGGTTAGCCCGTTTTTTCGAGTTGACTGCCTCGGACCACGCGGGCGGCGGTGCCCAATCATCACCCATTGCTTCATGCAGAGCCGAGACGCAGGAACCGATATCGCCGACCACGGGGGCGACTATTTCGATATTGCTGTCCATCTCCTTGGGCTCGATGTCGATCTGCACAAACTGTTTCGGCTTGTCGCCCCAGGCCTTACCCTTACCGTGCGAGAGAAGCCAGTTGAGGCGGGCGCCGATCAGCATCACCACGTCGGATTCCTTCAGCACCAGCGAGCGCGCCGGCCCCGCCGAGAGTGGATGCGTGTCAGGCAATAGCCCCTTGGCCATGC